>CAYPKB010000115.1:0-5339 GCA_964411185.1 uncultured bacterium | reverse complement strand
GAAAATTTTAACACCCCTTACTTGGGTGGTAGATCAGATGAATCGCGCCATCCACAAATGGTTCCGTGCTCAAAGTAATCCCAATCTATTTCTTTCCCGTGAGGAGATACAAAAAGCATTTGAAGAGAAGATGGAATCTCCCATTACGTTTGGATCCTCTTTTGATAATTTCTTTGCTCTCCGAAATCAGAATGCCTCACAGCTTATGCTCCCGATAGATCATTGCACCTGCTACTCTTCATCGATAACAGCTGGTGAAATTACTACATTGATCCAAAATTCTTATGTTCCTTATGTGCCGATTTATCATGGGAGAAAAGAACAAATTGTAGGAGTTGTCCATGCCAAAGATCTTCTTCTATTAGAAGATACAAAACAGATTATGGAAATTGCCAGACCTCCATGGTTTATAACTGAAAAAGATACAGCCTTCTCTATCTTGCGCCAGTTTCAAACCAATAACCAAAATGTAGCCATTGTATTGAATATTGATGGAAAAGCAGTAGGTATTATTACTTTCGATCTACTCATTGATCAAATTTTGGGTCCCAGTGAAGAATACTTGTCGGAAGAGCTTGGGAAAGCGATGATAGAAAAGACCTTGCCAGGAGAGATGAGAATATCGGAATTCAACCAAATTTTTCCTGAAAAATTGTCCTACAAAGAAGAATCTACTTTGAGTGAATTCATTATAGAAAAGCTACAACACCATCCTGATGTGGGTGAAAAATTAAGATTAGAAAATCTTGAATTTACGATGAAAGAGGTGACTCTTTTCGAAGTGAAATTAGTGAGCGTAAAAACAATCTAAAACGGATGAATGGCTACCATAGAGTGAACAGCAGAGATAATAATATTTGCCGCTTTTTTCACTTCTTCCAAGGTATTCATTCTACTGAAGGAAAAGCGGATAGAAGATCTGGCTCTCTCTTTAGGGATACCCATTTCTAAAAGAACCCTAGATGGTTCTAAAGCACCGGCAGAGCAGGCAGATCCATGACTTGCGCAGATACCCTTCTGGTCTAAAAGCATGAGCAGGGTCTCCCCATCTACATCAGGGAAGGCTAGGTTCGAAGTATTTACTACACGCTCTCCTTCTCCATTAATAGAAAGAGTTGGAATCTCACGTAGAAGAAGAGATTCAAAAAGGTCTCGAAGCTCTTTCATATGAGAGGTTGCTTTAGGCAATACATTTTCCAGAAGTGCTACCGCTTTGGCTGTACCTACGATCGCTTCCAGATTTTCAGTACCACCTCTTCTCTCTTGTTCTTGTCCTCCCCCTTGGATGAGGGGGGGTAAGGATAGAGCTCTGTCTAGAAAGGCAAACCCACATCCTTTAGGCCCATGAAACTTATGAGCACTAAAACAGGCAGCGGAAATCCCATCATATAGCTCAAAGGGCTCTTTTCCCATAATACCTACTCCATCCACAAAAAGAGGGATCGAGTATTTTTTTGCTATTGCAGAGATAGCTTCAATATCAGTTTTTACTCCTGTCTCGCTATTGACATAACTAAAAGCTAATAACCTTGTTTCCGGGGTAATCGACTCTTCTATATGAGCAGGCGAGGGGGCTCCTACTGTAGTTGCAGGTGCAAGAGTGAGCTTGCACCCCTTTTTTTGCCATTTTGAAAGTGTGGTGTAGGTAGCGGCATGTTCAATATTTGAGGAGATAATATGGGCATTAGGGGTAATAGAGAGGAATCCATCTAGAATATAGTTGATCGCCTCTGTTGCAGAAGAGGTGAAAAGAATCTCGTCCGCCTCTTTCTCAAGATATTGAGCGATTTGGTTTCTTGCTTTTTGCAGTAGAAATTTCGCCTCTCTCCCATAATGGTGCACTGAGGAGGGATTAAGAGGATAGTCAACGAGCCGACGGATGGCTTGAAAAACTTCAGGCTCCATCGGAGTAGTAGCGTTATTATCTAGATAAATTTTTTCTTGCATGGCGAATTTTTATAGTCAGGATAGTTATATTATCACTGCTACCTTTTTCTTTCGCCTTTTCAATTAATCTTTCCACAGCTCTTTTCAAAGATCTACTACGTTGTAAAATTTTTTCTATTTCATATTCGGAGACAAAATCTGTGAGGCCATCGCTGCAAAGAAGGAATATATCTCCCTCTTTTGCTGTTGCAGAAGCTATTTCAGGATTAGCAACAAGAGAGGTTCCTATAGCTCTGGTGAGCATTCGCTTGTTGGGATAATTATATATAGTATGATCTTCTGTAAGAAGTCGTATCTCTTTTTCTCTATATCTATAGATTCTGCTATCTCCAACATGAGCATAGATAACAGAGTCATCTAAAAGGTATAGAAGACATAAGGTAGTACCCATTCCCTTACAGTGGTCATGTTTTTTCCCCAGATGCCAAACTCTTTTATTCGCAAACATGACTGCTTCACGCAAAAAAGCTACAAACTCTTTCGAAGAAGTGGAGTGGGAGATTTTTTTTTCTGCTATGGTCCCGATAGAAGAAAGAGCCTCTCTTGAGGCCACTTCTCCTGCTTTGTGTCCGCCCATACCATCCGCCAAAGCAAAGAGACGAAGATGAGGTAAAGAGAGATAAGCATCTTCATTATTGACCCTCACGGGCCCTACATCAGAAAGAGCATAAATATCTAATTTCATTGAGAAATGGAAAGTCGTTAGCAAAGAACTCTTTCTACTGTAGTGGGAATTTTTTTGGAAGAAAAAGATAAAAAATTATTTACGAAAGATGTGAATAAATAGATTGATCAGAAGGGTAAGGATAATACTAACTACTAAAGAAGAGATGATTGGAAAATGGAAAGAACTGTTTTCACTTTTGATAGAAATATCTCCAGGAAGTTTTCCAAGAGGAATGGAAAGCTTAGAAAGAAAGAAAAGTAGTAAAGAGAATCCCATCATCGCTATTCCTGCTATGAAGAGCCATTTGGAAATTTGTTGCAGTTCCATGAGATTTACTCTTGTTCTGTCCCTTTGTCGTAGTATAAAGAAAAGGTATGGGAAAAATCTACATTGGAACTTCGGGGTTTTCTTATCCTTGGCCTAAATTTTATCCTCCTCATTGTAAGCAGAAAGAAAAACTGAGTTTTTATGCCCTCTATTTTCCTGCTACTGAGATCAATTACTCTTTTTACCGGCTTCCTTCTAAAAAGAGTATAGATGAGTGGCTGGATAGCACTCCAGAAGGGTTTCGATTTGCCATGAAGCTATCTAGGTATATTACTCACGTGAAAAGATGCAAAGGAGTGAAAGCCGCTTGTTTGAAATTTCAAAAAAGAGCTCAGCTTTTAGAGGGAAAATTAGCTCCCATTCTTGTGCAGCTACCTGATAATTTTTCACTCGACCTACAAAGATTGGAGCTGTTTCTTTCCTACTGGGATAGGAGAAGATTTTCTCTTGCTTTGGAATTTCGTCATCCAAGTTGGTTTTGCAAGGAAGTTTATGCTCTACTCAAAAAAAATAAGGTAGCTCTTGTTTTTTCACAGGCAAAAGATTTTCCCTATCCCAAAGAAGAACCACTTACTTCTTCTTTTGTATATATACGGCTTCATGGCCCTAACAAATTGTATGATTCGCCTTACGGTGAAACGATGCTATCGCAGTTGGCAAAGCGTTTACATGCATGGAAGAAGGAGAGGGATGTGTATATATTTTTCAACAATGATGGACATGGATATGCACATCAGGATGCTCTTCTTCTGCAGGAAATAGTGGGTGAATAATGCCCAGGATAGGACTCGAACCTACACACCTTGCGGCACCAGATCCTAAGTCTGGCGTGTCTACCAATTTCACCACCTGGGCAATCAGGAATTGGAAAATGTAGCACTTTTACCACCTTTCAGGCAAGAAATCCCTAGAAAAAATATTTTCTTACCAGCTATTGGGAAAGAAGAGATATGTTGTTACTGACCTTATTATTTACCCTTTTTTCTCCTAATGAGACCAATGATCAATTACTGGTCGAGAGAATGGAGCAGAACATAGAGCTTATAGAATCACTGGCAAGCTCTCAGAATAGGGAACCTATTTCTCCTGCCGGAGAATTGATTGAAGAAAATGGAAAAATTCTCGCTTTCTATTTTCTACCAGAAAGGCTCTACGAGAATGAGAAAGGCTTTTTTCTCATTCAATCACTCATCCAGGAGTATAAACTACTAAGCAGACAGTATAGCAAAGAGACTTTAGATCAGATAAAAATTAAGATGAATCGGTTCAAAAAATATATGAACCAGTCTCATCTTATAGAGCAAAAACCATGGGAAAGAGGTTGGGAATATAAAAGAAGGCCAGCCCTTAAGAGAGATTACCGAAAAAACGATCGCCGAAATCGCCCATGCCCGGCACGATAAATTTTTGAGCATCCAACCCTTCATCGATTGCAATCGGCTCAATAGAGAGGGAGGGATACTCCTTCATCAGTTTTGATAAACCTTCAGGTGCAGCCATAAAGGAAAGAAGAGTTACTCTTTTACTATCCACACCTTTATTCTCTAATCTTTGTAAGGCTAAAGAGGCGCTTCCTCCTGTGGCAACCATGGGTTCCAGTAACAAAATGGGATGTCCATTCTCAAAGCGGGGCATTTTCTCATAGTAAAGGTTTGCTTTGGCTGTCGTTTCATCTCTAGCCAGCCCTAAAAAGCCTACAGGCGAGGAGGGAAAGCTTTCCAGAAATGAAGGTAAAAGAGCCATTCCAGCTCGCAATATAACTACAAGTATAGGATCTTTTGTGAGTTCTTTCTTTTTTTCTTCAGCTATTATGCAGGAGATTCGATAGGTAACTTCTCGAAAGGATTCCATAGGAAGAGAGCGATCGCGAAGTCGATTTAGGAGTTGCTCCTTCCTCATTTATCTGCTTCGTATAAGGGTTTGACCTCAAATCCTAATTCTTTGATTTTCAGTATAAGCTGCGCAATCGGATCCCATGAGGCTCTTTTATCAATATGTAGATAAATTTCCGTCTGTTTTTTCTCTTTTGGAATCAAACCTTTTTCATATTGGAGGGTAATTTCTTGAATGACGGCATCGCTACTAGCCATTGGATGAGCTGAAAGTTCCGAGATCCAAAAATAATCTCCATTTTGATTGATGCTTACATTCACCTGTGCATTTTCGACATTATTCTTTTTTCCACTCTCATTAGAAGATAGTTTCGAAAGTTCAATAGAACTGTCGAAAAGCGAGGATCTTGACATGGCAAGCGTAGCAAAAAGAGCTAACATCAAGAATAGAAAATCGATCATCGGCGCAAAATGCGTCGATGATTTAGGCTTGAGTTCTTCTTCGGGTAGTAGTTCCATAATCAATCATTCGAACCAGAGGAGCAGCTTCATGTTCCATCTGACTA
>CAYPKB010000114.1:0-5353 GCA_964411185.1 uncultured bacterium | reverse complement strand
TAACCATTCCCAGAATCAGAGGAAGAAAGAAAAATATTGTCTTTTTCTTTAGTAACCTTTTGCTAGTTAGGTTAGATAAATGTTCGATAAAAGAGGGATAAAACCCCAACAAGAAAGCAATCGTCGATGCAGAAATCCCAGGTACCAGTTCAGCTGCTCCCATAAGGAGGCCCATGCGAAAAAGAAACCCCTTTTTCACCTAGAAAGCACCAATAGCTTTTCCAAAATACCACGCAGCCAATAAAACTCCCATAATCACCACACCCCATAATAGACCACTTCTTCTTCTAGCCCCTGCATGATGTCCATTTCGTACTTCTAGTGTGCCGATGCCATACATAAATTCTTGTTTCTCAGTGGAATGCCGAAAGTGAGCTGAGTAATCTTTCAATACTTTCTCTCCATCAAACCCCAGAAAGGAGGCATATTGCTTAAAAAATCCCATAGCATAGGCTGGAGATAAATATTGTGAGATTTTTCCTTCTTCAATCGCTTGAAGATAGGTTTGGCGTATGGAGGTAGCATTTTCAACTTCTTTCAAGGAAAGATGCATCTCTTCCCTTTTTGTCTTCAATACCTCACCAACCTTTTGTAATCCCTCGCTCATAGTCATTTCCTGTATTCTTGGTTTGCTTTATTTTGCAACAAATTGCCAGAACTTGTCATTTTCTTTTTAACAGGATAGTATACTTCTCTATGTCCTCTAAAAAAAAACCTGCTTGCCTGAGCGTTACAATTGATATAAAACTGGCAGACAAGCTGCGTAATGATTTAAAAGATCAAAATTTTTCTTTTAGCACTCCCCCTTATACTCTCTTCACCGCAGTGAAAAAAGGTATTTCTGTCACTTTATATAAATCAGGCAAACTCACAGTCCAGGGAAAAGAAAAAGAACCTTTTATTGAATTTTATTTAGAACCGGAAATTCTTCATACTTTCTCCTATTCTTATCCAGAGATAGGGATCGATATGACACCACGGATAGGCGTGGATGAAGCTGGAAAAGGAGATTTTTTTGGAGCTCTTTGCACCTGTGCCCTATATGCCGACAAAGAGGGTATAGAAGAGTTGATAGATCTTGGTGTGAAAGATAGTAAAAAACTTTCCGATCCATCTGTTTTAAAACTAGGACAAAAACTCGAAGATAAGTTTCCCACCTCTATAATTAAAATTTATCCTATAAAATATAATGAACTCTATCTGAAATTTCATAATTTAAACTCTCTTCTTGCTTGGACTCATGCTGCTGCTATAAAAGAACTCCATGAAAAGACCGGATGTTCGAAGGTAATTATCGACCAGTTTGCTTCCAAACATGTAATGGAGCAAATGTTAAAAAGAAAGCAGATTCCTTTCGAAATAGAACAAAGGACTAAAGGAGAAGAAGATATCGTAGTTGCTGCAGCCTCCATTGTAGCAAGAAAACAATTCTTACAATCTTTGCGTTCTTTAGAAGAGCAATATCAAGTAACCCTACCTAAGGGAGCCTCATCATTGGTGGTAGAAACAGGTGAAAAAATCGTTGCATCTAAAGGAATTGGAATTTTAGACCAACTATCCAAAAGTCATTTCAAAACACGTAGTCAAATACTTTCCCATATAGAAAAATAATATTCCTGCATGGTTGCCTGTTATCGAATGGACGAGGAGGAGACTTGCGGCTTTAGAAGTGAGAATATGTCAGACAATATAAACCCAAGTGAAAACAGCTATGAAATAGATAATAAACATCAACACAATCAATAAGCCAATAGCAAATAGAACGTTGATAATGGCTTGGACGGGAGAGAAAATCTGAACAGCTGCCAGATTATATATGACCAAAACAAGAGACCAGATAAAGGCAGCAATTTGGACCAATAACATGGCAGTAAGGAGAAATACCTGAGAAGGAATCATTTTTTCCTGTCCAGGAAAGTAAGAAAATAGTCCTTTTCCAAAAACGGTCAATAGAACAACCCACGCGAAAATCGAAAAAATATAGGGAAGAGATCCCCAAGCAAGAGCTGCTCTGCACTCTATAAAAGAACCCTCTCCTTTCATCCATTTTCCAGTAAAAAAAATCAAGAAAGCTGCTACAGAAAAAATAATATAACCCCAGATAGGGGCCACCAGGGTAATTCCTATGAGTAAATAGACTGTCTCTAATTTTTCCGATAGAGCATAAATTTGAGCCATCTGCAGTAGGTGAGCTAGACCATAAATCCAGCAAAGCGGCAAAAGCCCCTGGTTTGGATTTTTATCTACGATAGCTTCAATTGTAGAGGTGGGCCTAGTCCAAGCTCTAATCCAAGGAGTCATAAGGTGAATAACAAACCAACTAGAAAGCTTATTAAAAAGATGATCGCCAAATATATGATTCCAGCCACAATCCAATTTCCAAAAGCTCTCCAAAGGGAATATCCTTGCACTTCTTGCAAAGACTGCAACAGAAGCACTATGGTCCAAATTTGAACGATCAATCCAATAAGAACGACAAAGGAAAAAGATGTACTGGCAGTATATTGCAAAATAATATCTGTTCCACCAATTGCAAGTAGCAAGAACCACATCACAACCAAAATAATGGTAGGGACTCTCGACCAGGTATAGGCAGCTAAAACATTGGCAAAAGGAGCTTGCCCATTGAACCACTTACCGGTACCCCATAAGAACCATGCATTAACATATAAGATCAAGGCTCCTAAAAAAGGAGCTAAAATTATCGCAGCAAGTAAGCTCAAAGCTACGCTCATATTGTTCATTACAGCAAGCCCCAATGCATTAGACACACACAGGGACAGACCGAAAATGAAAGCTAAGATAAAAAACCCTTTCTTAGGATTGGTGGATATAATAGATCGAATAGTTTGCTTAGGATTGGCCCACATTGAAAGCCAAGGATTACTCTCGTTCATCAATTACCTCTTTTTTTGGATGGTTATAAAAATAACAAAAAGATGCAATGGGTTTTCTCATTTTTCCATGGCATCCAAATATTCTCCCAAGGTTGGATGGTGAAAAGTAAAACCTGCATCTATCAATCTTTTGGGGATAACATTCGAAGAGACAAGAAAAACTTCCTTCCCCATATTCCCAGGTAAAAGATGTAGCAAGAAGGAGGGAATTCGAAGAAAAGAGGGACGATGGAAATGATGGGCTACCATTTTCATAAATTCTTTTTGCCTGATGGGGTGAGGGGAAGTAAAGTTGATTGGACCTGGAATAGGATTCTCTAATAAATGAAGTATGGCCCGGCCTAGATCTTCTATAGAAATCCAGCTGATAAATTGCTTTCCACTACCTAAAATGGCACCTAAGCCCAATTTAATGGAAGGAAGCAACTTTTTCAATGCACCCCCCTTCTTTCCCAATACCATTCCAAAACGCAAATGAGAAACGGTAGCTCTATTCAAACTAGCAGCGGCATCTTCCCAAGATTCGCATAGATCAGAAAGAAACCCACTCCCCTTGTCATGATCTTCCGTCATTTTTTTTTCTCCGCCATCACCATAATAACCAACAGCAGAAGCTGAAAGAAAAATCTTAGGGGGTGTTTCTCGTAATTTATCTGCTATTTTTTGTGTCAGAGCCACTCTACTATTCCATATTCTCTTTTTTTGTTGAGAGGTCCATAAAGAGAAAATATTTTCTCCCGCTAGATGAATTACTGCATAGTAGGACCTTCGATCAATATCATCATATGAGATCTCACCATGCGAAGGATTTCTAGACAGAGAAATGACATTGTACCCGTGATTTACTAGAAGTTCGCTCAAGTAACTTCCTATAAATCCAGTAGAACCGCTTACTAATATGGTTTTTGTCATAGAAAAGAAGGCGCAGGAATCATTATTAGCGCTGCGCCATCAAAAAAAGATTTATTTCCCTTCCTTGTCGCAAGAACTGCACTTTGGGCAGTAGCCTCCGAAAAAGAAACTAATAGAATAGAGACCTGCAAGACCAACTATAGCATAGATAAGTCTTGAAAGACCGGAAGAAGGACCACCAAAGAGATCAGCGACCAAATCGTATTGGAAAAATCCCCATAAGCCCCAGTTTAGCGCGCCTATAATCACAAGAATCAGCGCAATACAACGAATTACCTTCATGGATATACCCCCTTCGTTCTATTTCATTATTAAAAAAATTTTTTTCTTTGTCAAAAAAAATGCTGAGTAGGTGATTGACTTTAGATCATAAAGAGCTTATTATTACTTGCTTAATCGAATTAGGATCACATGACAGAATTCAAAAAAGAGGATTTAGACGAACTCAAATCGTTATGCCGCATTGCCTTAACGCCTGAAGAAGATGCTGAGGTTTTACAGAGCTTGCAGCGAATTATTGATTATGTTGATACACTAAACGAACTGAACGTGGATGAGTATGAGCCAACTACTCATGTTACAGCTGATTATGTCAAAAATGTGCTGCGAGAGGATACTGAGGTGAAAAGAATGTCCAAAAAAGAGTTCTTATCTAACGCACCTGACCAAATCGGGGGAATGATAAGAATTCCTGCTGTTTTTGAAAACTCTGAGCAATAATTATATGGGTCTACACAAGCTTACTGCACTGCAGTTACGTCAATTATTTCTGGATGGAAAGGTCTCAGCTGAAGAGATCACTCGTCATTTCTTAGCTAGAATTGAAAGACACAATCAACAAACAGGGGCTTTTTTGTCTATTTTGGATGAAAGGGCTATATCTCAAGCTAAAAAACTTGATGAAAAACACAGAAGAAAAGAACGCTTGGGCAAACTGGCTGCCATACCTGTTGGTATCAAAGATAATATGCATATCAAAGGAGAACTTACTACTTGTGGTTCCAAACATTTAGAAAACTTTGTAGCCCCTTTTTCTGCTACAGCTGTTGATTTTCTAGAAGAGGAAGATGCTATATTAATTGGAAAAACAAATTTAGATGAATTTGCGATGGGATCATCTAACGAAAATTCAGCTTTTTTCTCCTCACAAAATCCTTGGAATTTAGAAAAAACACCGGGTGGTTCTTCCGGTGGTTCTTCCGCGGCAGTTGCAGCTAGACTTTCTATTCTAGCCACAGGATCAGATACCGGCGGTTCTATAAGACAACCTGCTTCATTTTGTGGGGTGGTAGGTTTCAAACCGACATACGGAAGAGTTTCAAGATATGGATTAGTCGCCTTTGGTTCTTCTTTTGATCAAATTGGCCCTTTATCGACCTGCGTTGAAGATGCTGCGCTGATGATGGAAGTTATAGGAAAAAACTCCAAAAAAGATTCAACTTGCTTAGGATTTCCCCCTGAAACATTCACTGAAAGACTTCCTAAAGATTTGAAAGGCATCACTATTGGAATTCCCGTAGATTTTCTCAAAAATCTAGCCCAAG
>CAYPKB010000113.1:0-5360 GCA_964411185.1 uncultured bacterium | reverse complement strand
TCCCATACATCCATGACCAAAAGAAGATTACAACCCGCTAAATGCCCCAGATCATGCTCATTGATCCAAACATTAAACAGTTTCTTCTCAACCGGATCATAATATAAAATTACCCAGCCAATCCCTCGAATCATTCCTGTAGCAACAAAATCATCATGCCAGGCTCTCATCGACCCAAAATCTCTTTCTATGGCCTCGAATAGAGGATCCTCGAAAACTTTTCCATCTCCCCCGAGATTGGAAAAATAAAATTCATGTAACCGCATTCCATCGAATTCCCAGCCGAATCTACGCTTTAAAGCTCCAAATTCGTAGGAACTGGCTTTCCCATTTTGGGCAAGACGCTGCAGCAAACTGTGCACTAGATTGCAATTTTTGACATATCCCTCATACAAAGTAAAATGCATTTTTAACAGAGAAGAGTCAAAGTCTTTCATTTTCAGCAGATTAGAAAAATCTCTAGCTCGATAGGGTTCTGCTAATATGGATATGGCTAGCAGTAGTAGTAAGGTTAATTTTCTCATCATTGTGAACTCCTCTCAGATTGTTTTAAGGGATATTTCAGATTTCTATCCGATGCAATCAGATGTTGCAGATTTTTATATTTCTTAACATAGGGTGCTTGAAAATCAACTTCGTCATTATAAAAAAAACAATCATCTCCCCTTTCTACTATAAAACGATGAGAAAAGGCTTCATCACCCTTTTTGTAGGAGAGTATGGAAAGATCCACCTCTTTCTCCGCTTCAGACAAATGTTCGTAAAAGGATAGACACTCCTCGTCTAAGTCATGTAATAGGTATGTACCTACCTCTCTAGTGGATAACTCTTCTTCCGCTTCCCATGAGGAGAGGTGACTCCAATAGGCTTCATGTTTCAAGGCAACGCCTCATCATTGTGAGTAATTTTTTTCTCTTCTATGAAGCGATGGATCTCATCTACAAATCTCGATACACTATCTTTTGGCATCCCCATTAGGTTAAATAGATTTATCTTAGATCCCTGGAAGTCAATTTGCTTCCAATCTTCTAAAGAACAAACCACAGGAGCTGCATTACTCTCTATAGCTGCATTGGTATAGTTATCATCGGGAGGTAGCAGATAGACAACCCTTTTTCCCGCTGCCAACGCTTGAATCCCTACGGAAGAGTTATAACAAACTACAAGATCAGAAAGAGAAACTAGTGCAAAAGTAGATACTTCATTCATGATTTGTAAATCGATATGATCCTTTTCCCATCCCTCTATACTCCTTCTTTCGAAGCTCCCGTCCGTTTTAGGATGGGGTTGAACCATTACCACTCCCTGAAAATCACTCTCATGCAAAATATCTAAAAAGAAGTGAAAGGCCTCTTCATATTTTTTGCCATAGCTACCTATGTAGGTAATCATTTGATGAGACCTCTCCTTCCCCTTCAAGAGAGGCTTGTCCTTATAAAGATCTAGAGAAAATCTCCATCTTTCTAAGGAAGGATGTCCCACAACTACCGTCGGAACTTGGGAAGAAAAAAGATCATTGGCAACTACCTGACTGGGAACGAACAATAAATCAGCCTTTTCTTTGACCAAATGAGCGATCTTGAAATATTCATTCTCCCCACTTGCACTGAAATTGTCCCAAAAAGCCACATTTTGGATCTTTCGCTTTTTGCATTCTTCTAATAGTTGTCCTTGTAACTCGAAGGCTACCCCTGTTATGAAAATTCCAGCGTCAATCTTATCAAAGAGCATGGAAATCTCTTTTTTCTTCATTTTTCTAGATCTAGGCCAATCTCTTCCTACATCAGTTAGGCCAAAATCTGATAAAGTGTATACCTCTTTTATAGGCAGGTCTGCTTGGGAAATGATCGAACTGGCCACTCCCGCTGTGACTACCCCAAAAGAGACCCCATCATCAGCAAGTCTTTCCATTACAGGAAGCAGACCATAGGTTTCCCCTGCATCTTGTAAATAAAACCAAGGTTTGTCAGCAGATAGCTGAAAAACAAAAAGAGTTATGAGAAAAAATAACTTCCGCACCATGTTGAAACACTCCCTAATTCCTGAGCATACGGAATGAGTAAATTGAGTAAAATATTTTTTTTAGCAGCTGATTTTCAAATTTTTAAAACCGTTTTTAGCAAACAAAAGCTCCAAGTGCTAGACAAAAAGAGCTACTTCCATTACTATATTTTTAGGTTAAGAATAACCCTTTAGGAGGTACTCCCAATGAGAAATAAATCTTTAGTTCCTTTTTTTCACGAATTAGAAGATGTACAAAACTTTTTCAATCGCTGGAACCGAGAACCCTCTCTTTTTTATGAAGAGCACTCCGGTCTCTCCCTATATGAAGATGAGGATAATATATATATAGAGGCAGCGGTTCCGGGAATCGACCCTGATAATATTGAGATCAATATGGAAAAAGGAGTCATCTGGATCCAAGCAGAGCAGAAGAAGAAAGAGGATAAAGGAGTAAAATACCATATGAGATCATCCACCTCTTTCTCCTATAGAATACCTCTCCCCTCTCATATAGATGAAAAGACAACTCCAGAAGCTTCCTGCTCTGATGGAATGCTCACTATCACCTTCCCAAAAAGCAAAGGGGAGAAAACAAAAAAGATTCAGGTAAAAAAAGGATAAAACAAGCCCTCAATCGAGGGCTTTTTTTTATCTAACCTCCAAAAATCACTCTACTTTTCATTTCTTTTTCTTATTTTTTTCATATTTTTTTAATTCTAAAAAAACAGCTCTAGAATGATATATAGAACAGAATAATATTATTTTTGTTTATTTTGTTTTAATTTAATTACAAGAAGATAATTGTCATTTTATTATTAAAAAAGTATATTAAGAATTGTAAGGTAAATATGTTTTTTTATGGGCCATGCCCAAAAAACAGTTACCTATCCGGCTTGAAAAAGCCAGATAAACTAAGGAGGAACGTAAATGAAACGTAGACGTAAAAAAACTAGCACAAAGTCTTCGACATCTCGTAAGTCTACGAGAAAAAAAGCTACTCGAAGAAAGGCTGCAAAATCTACTAAAAGAAAAACTTCTAGAAAAAAAACAGCTAAAACTGCTTCTAGAAAGAAAACAGCCAAAAAAGCTTCTAGAAAAAAGACTTCTAGGAAGAAAACAGCCAAAAAAGCTTCTAGAAAAAAGACTTCTAGGAAGAAAACAGCTAAGAAAGCTTCTTCTAAAAGAAAAAGCACTCGACGCAAGAAAAGAAGCAGTAAAAAAGACTCTGCTATCGCATTATTAACTGCTTAAGTTAGTAATAAAAAAGAACTTAGATCGAGCAAAGCCTTAAGGCTTGCTCGATTTTTTTATTCCTTAAAGCTTCCTTCCATAATGATCTCTTCCAGAGGCTTACGCGTAGAAGGAAACTCTTTTTTCTTTGCCTCTTCCGGTAATTCTTCAGGGTTGCCTGGTTTGCCCACAGCAAACATAGCCTCTACCTCATATGAAACAGGAACACCTAGATCTTTTTTAATTTTCTCATAATCAAAACCTTGCATTCCATGCACCACCAATCCTAGTAAAGATCCTTGCAAAGCTAGATTTTCCCAAGCTGCTCCAGCATCAAAGCTATGGGTTTTAGCTGGCTTTTCATTTTTCTCAAAATTCTTTCTAGAGATGACTACACAAAGGAGAGCCGCATTTTTACACCAGGACTGGTTGAACTCCACTAAAGCATCGAACATGGTTTGAAATTGCGCCGTTTTCTTCTTTGCATAGATGAAACGCCAGGGTTGTGCATTATAAGAAGATGGAGCCCATCTAGCTGCTTCGAATAGAGTCATCAGAAGCTCATCTTCGATCTCTTCACCTGACATTGCACGGGGAGACCACCTGTTTAGGAATAACTGATCTATGGGATATTTACTTTCTCTCATCATGCAACTCCTTTTGGCTGTGAGGAGTCCACTCCTCTTTTCTTAAATAAAAAATGAGCAAGGGAAAAAGAGACATAACGAGCAAGGATATGATCAAAAAGCTCTCATAGACTAGTTTGCTGCCCACCTCTAGTTGTGTAGGTGGAATAAATCCTAAAATAAAGGCAGAAAGACTACTTACAATTCCAACAGAGGCGGCCAGCCACATTCCTTTATGCTTGTGTGGAATGCGGTAAGGCCTATCGACGTGAGGATGGGTGTAGCGCAATCTGATAGCAGCTATAAACATGAGGATATACATAACGAGATAGATCTGAGCTGCTGAGGCGGAAAGGATCCAAAAAGCGGTACTTGCAGTGGGCATAAAAATAAAGGCAGTAGATGCAAAAGTTACTATGATCGCTTGGAATATCAAGAGGTTACATGGGACACCCCTCTTATTAACCTTCTGCAGCACAGGAGGAAGATCTCCATGTTTAGAAGTAGCATGAAGACCTCTCACAGGACCAATTACCCAGGCATTTACCTCCCCTAATGTCCCTACAATCAACAGAGAGGAAAAGAGAGGAAATATCCATAAAATGCCATATTTATTGAGCATGATACGAACGGCATCCATGACCCCAGCTACAAGGTTGATCTCTTTATTTGGGATAGGAATGGCTATAGAAAGAGCTCCCAGAGTAAGAAGGAAAAAGGCAAAGATAGCTGACAAGAGGATAGCTCTGGGGTAGTTCCTTTGTGGATCTCTCACCTCTCTAGCGTGTACTGCATTGACTTCGAGACCGCTAAAAGAGAGAACCATACCAGCTAAAAAAACAAAATCCTGGATAGATCGAAACTCAGGAAAAAAAGCATCCCATGAAAGTTCAATATGAATCGTATTGCCAGAAAAAAACCAGGTGATCCCAAGATAAATGATAAATATTCCCGGAATGATGGTTCCTGCTATGACGCAAAATGTACTAAACCAAGACGATAATCTAAGCCCTATAAAGTTGATGATCGTAACTAACCAAAAGAGCCCTAAGATGATGGAAACGAGAAAAAATTTATTGCTGGCCAACTCCGGGTATATAAGAAAGCCAATGTTAGCTCCTACGAAAGACAAAATAACAGGGTACCATGGCACGCTATGAATCCACTGCATCCATATAGCAAAAAAACCCCATTTTGGGCCGAATGCCTCACGAATCCATATATAAATCCCTCCGGTACGACTCCATCCTGTAGCAAGCTCTGCAGAGACTAATGCTGAAGGAATAAGAAAACCAACCCCAATGATAAGATAAAGAAACAGAGAAGATAGTCCATACTCTGCAACTAAAGTAAGATTACGAATACTTACCATGATGGCAAGATTCATCATGGCCAATACAAAGACATTCATAAAACGTCTTTGTTTAGCTGTCTCATTAATTTCCATGTGATTTTTGATATCCCTTTACCAGAAAAATAGCAAGATGAGAAAATCAGAAA
>CAYPKB010000112.1:0-5391 GCA_964411185.1 uncultured bacterium | reverse complement strand
TCTTGTCTTGCCTCTCATTCTTTTCCTAATTGCGATGGTTCCCACCGAAGATTAGAAGTCAAAGCGGAATCCTGCGGTTGCTCCTTGAAAAGTTAGATCTCCATATCCTGTATGGATTACATTTTCCACCGAATCTAATAGTTGTCTCATCACATTTTGGTTCCAAAAGATGCGAAAGTCATAGGAAGCGTAAAAAGCAAGATGAAAGCCATCATTACTGAAATAAAATCCATATTGGAAACCTGAGCAGATCTCAAAATAGGGTCTTATAAAGGCCACTCTTTTTCTCAATTGCAGAAGAAATTGATCATCTACTGTCGTGAGAGTTTCGGAGCGCAGTCGTATTGTATATTTAGAATAGAGAAGAGCTGCAGCGCTATTTACAAAAATATCAAAGCCAGAGCCCAGCATCCACCTAGAGTCGATTCCAATTTTTGGTCCTAAAGCCCAATTTCTGGCTCGATTGTAAGAATTTTTCTCTACGCCTAAATTTATGATATCCGCTTGGATATTGTAGCGTTGTAAAAACCAAATGGCGGTTACAGCAAAAGAGGGCCGTAGAGAAAGAAATCTTCCTAAATGAGATTCTCTGCCAATTTGAGCATCTACCTCTTGTAGTGTAAGTTTCCATTTAGATCGAACTTTGGAAGCATTTTCTAAAGAGTCAAACCATAATGGTTGCAGTATGGCATTTGCAGGAGTGCGTTGTGTATCTCTATCAGTAAAATGGAACCAGGTATACCAAGCTTTAAAATCCCACCCATCTCGATTTCCATTGACTCCAAACCCTGTTTGAAAGCCTGGATGAAAGGAGGCGTGGGGCGAGATCAATGTTTGAGTGACAGGATCTGTAGTATTTTTTTGTCCGAAGGCATATTCCAATCCTTCTTCATTGGGCTGCCAGTACAAAAAATTGCCAAAAAGAAAGATATCCCAGCTACCTCGTACATCTACTTTGGCTGGTGCTGTATATCCTTCTATCATCGGTTTGTTTTGCGAAAAGGGATGGGGATAATAGGACTCTTTAGGAAGATTTTCCTGTCCAGAGAGATGAAGCATAATCGAGAGTAATAACAGAATCTTTTTCATATTGTAGACACCCTTTTATGACAATGTAAGGTGCTCTTTTTTTGTTGCAAAGATTTTTTTTGATTTAAGGATAAGAAGAAAAAATCCTGCTATACCTCCTAATAGAAAAGGAATCCAAAGAAAGCCTGGGGATAAGACTTTTCCCAGAATTAAAATAGATATAGCACCCTCTAACATATGCATAGATACAAAAAGAAAAAGGGAAGATAGGTAGACAAGCAAGCTTTTTCTATTTCTATGAAAGGTGCAACATATGGGAAAAAACAGAAGAGAAAGGAAAGAAAATAGAGGTCGAAGCCATTTTTCATGAAAAAGAAGAGCAAACTGAGTTTTTTCATCAGGAGTGAGTGGATAGGAAGAAAGAACATTGTACAATTCACTCAAACTCAAAGTGTTTTTATCCGGTAATGAATAGATCTCATCCCAGGAAAAGGGTAAAACAAGGGATTCAGCCATATCTGACAAATGGATTTTATTCTTTTCTTTATAGAATTTATGGACAAAAGTCCCTCGCAAAGGTTCAGATTTTTCTATCTTTCGAATATGCCAAATCTCCTTCCCGTTTCGTATCCAAAAGAGATCTTCCAATGCATCTTTCTTTTTTTCTTTTGCCAAGATGGTGGACCTGTCTGGTAGGGAGATTTTTACAAGAGATCTCTCCTTTGATTTTTTATAGGTTTTTTCTAACTGATAAAAATTTTTGGCTGAAATGGGATAGATACACTCTGAAAGTAAGAAAGAAGAAAAGACTACCCCCAAAGAAAATAGGAAAAAGGGCAAGAAAATTTTGACAGTGGAAATGCCAGCTGTTTGAAGAGCACAAAGTTCTAAATTATTTGTTTTTTGCAAAAGAGTAGAGATGAGAGAAAGAAGAAAGCATAAAGGAAGCAAGAAATCAGCATAGAGAATGGCTTGATGGAAAAAATAGGAGAGAAGGTCGGAAATTGATGGAGCCTTTTTTAGAAAGACAATCCCTTCCGTTGCAAAATCCATGAGAAAAAAGAGGATGTAGATAATATGCAGCAAAAGAAAAAATCTTTTTGCCAGGGAAAAGAATATCTCTCGAAACCAGAGAGGAATCATGAGCAGCCTCGGACTATTTTTCGATAATTCCTCCAGGAAATCATATAAATTAGCAAATGAGGAAATAGAAAAAGCAGGCTAGCTAACCAAAAGTAATTTTTGAGATGCTTTCCTACCATGTATGAGGCCAATAGCAAGGCGCAAAAGAAGAATGCTTGGCCTATTTTCTTTTTTTTTCTTCTAGAGATCTCTATCCCATAACTTATTCCTAATAAGGTGCAACTAAAGGGAGAAATTCCTAAAGAAATGCGTCGGATCAACTCTCTAATGAAGACTTTTTGGCTCTTTTTTTTGATTTGGAGGTGAGCAATAGGAAGAGAGCTCGGGTTGAGCCGATATTTGTTTTTTTTCAGTTGTGTCGTAAGGGTAGGAGCTAGAGAATGTATTTTTTCTCCATTTTCTAAATAGAGGGTATCAAAACCTGAAGGCTTAGAAAAAAAAGAGAGAGAAGAGATGTTCTCTCCTTCCAGTTGATCTTCTTTGTAAGAGAGTCTATTTGCGGAAAAGAGAAAAAGGGAGTGATGATAGGGGTTTTTCCCTATGATAAAGAGGTTATCCATCCCCTCGCTCAAATCATCAAAACGCAAATAATAACCATGCAGTGAGGAAAGGTTTTGTTTTTTCAGAAGAAAAAGAGGATTTTGAGAGGTTTTATCGGTATATAACTTTCTAGTTTGGTGTTTGGCTTTTGTCGTTACCTCTGAGCATAAATACAAATTACAAATAGATAAACAAAGTGAAGCAATAAGAATGGGGTGTAAGATTGTTTTGAGCTCTATTCCAGAAGAGCGGAAAGCGGTCAGTTCATTGGACTGGCTCATCTTTTGAAAGAGTACAAAAGCAGAAAAGAAAGAGGCGGTGGGTATGGCAAAAGGAAGAATATGCGGCATTTGCAGTAAAAGGAAGTAGAGGGTCTGTGAAAACCCTCCACCCAACGCAGCAAATTGCGCAATGTACCTCATTCTGGATACAAAAAGAAGGGTTAAGAAACTTCCCGCGATAAGAAAGAATACTGAAAAATAGTGTCGAAGGGTATATCTCCAGAGGATAGGCATAAGAGAAAGTGGGTTTCTGCTTCTCTCAAGTAAGTCTCATCTATTGTGAGAAAATATGCAAGAGTTGCCTCTATGGGAGGCAACTTTGCCGTTATTTTGTGGAAACAGTTTGCCGATAAGGATCTGGAATATTCTTTGCAGAAAAAATGGTTTCTCTTAGCTGTTCTGATAGGTCAGAGACAGCGGAAGGGGAGTGAGGTACGAAAACTGTATTTACATTGGAGGAAGTTCCTAGCTCTCGTAGCATGTCAAAATATTGAATCAATACAATCATATCCATAACTCTTTCTGCATCTATATTAGGCATCTGCTTTTGCATTTCATCTAGAGATTGACTCAATCCTTCAACAATAGCCTGCCTTTGTCCTGAGATTCCTTTTCCATGTAAGATGTTTGCCTCAGCTTCTGCTTCTGCTTGCTTTACTCTGAGGATTTTTTCTGCTTCCCCTTTTTCTTTAGCTGCAATTCGAAGACGTTCGGCTGTATTGATCTCATTCATCGCCTCTTTTACATTCTCGTTGGGTTGAATGTCTGTGACAAGTGCTTTGATCATCTCAAAGCCAAAATTGGTCATAGTCTCATGCAGTTCACACTTGACCTCTTTAGCTATATCATCTTTTTTGGCAAATACATCGTCCAAAGGAGTACCGGGCACTTTAGCGCGGACCACATCAAATACAAAGGCTTGGATTTGGTGGGTAGGGGATTCGAGTTTATAAAAAGCATCGAAAATAGCTGTAGGCATAGCTCTGTACTGTACAGAAACAAGAATTTTCACAAAGACGTTATCTTTTGTTTTTGTTTCTACCTGAACATCCAGTTGTTTGATCTTCAAATTGACGCAGCCACTTTGTCGTTCTATCAAAGGAATTTTAAAGTTTAGTCCGGGATGAGCGATTCTGGAAAACTTCCCCAATCTCTCTATAATCACAGCGGTTTGCTGTCTGACAATAAATGCTCCTGAAAAGACCAGTGCAAGAATGAGGAAAATAAAAATAGAAAAAAGCATATAATTTCCATATGTAGTAAAATTAATCACTCAAAAATACTCTATTTTGAGATAAAAATGAAGAATCAAATGGATCAAATAATATTATCTTTTGGCCAAAAACATCAATGGCAAGGGAAATCTTTACTCCTTGCTTTATCAGGAGGAGTAGATTCAATGGTTCTTTTCCATCTCCTTAGAAAATGGAGGAGAGAATTAGGAATTGATCTTCATATTGCCCATGTGAATCATGGATGGCGAGAGGAAAGCAAGCAAGAAGCAGAATTTTTACAAAATCTTTGTCAAAATTTCTCCTTTCATTTTCGTGAACTTTCTCCTAAGAAAGAAGGGAATAAAGAAAATCTTGCTCGGATAGAAAGGTATCAATTTTTTTATGATGCCGTTTTCCAAGAAGGATTAGATGGACTGATTCTAGGACATCATCTCAATGATCAGAGTGAAACTATTTTGAAAAGAATATTAGAAGGGGCCTCGCTACCTTATATAGGAGGAATGAAAGAGGAGGAAAAAAGAGAGGGAGTCACTTTATATAGACCTCTATTATCCACAAAGAAAAAGGAGCTGCTCCAATTTGCTAGGGATAATAACGTAGGCTATTTCGAAGATAGTACAAATTATGATCCAGTTTTTTTGAGAGCCAGGATGCGGGAAGAAATATTGCCCCAACTGTGTAACTCTTTCCAAAAAGATGTAACACAACCTTTATTACGCCTTTCCAAGGATTCCTGGCTACTTCGTGAGTATCTAGAGGAACGGACAGAGCATCTTTTCCAGTTGGGATCTATGACTCCTTTGGGATATTACGCAGATTTCTCAAACAGACCTGCTCATCTGTTGGAATGGCAATATTTCTTACAATCTCTCGGAAAAAAATGGGGCTATACTCTAGCAAGAGAGGAGCTGGCTCAACTAGCTCAATGGTTGAAAGATAAAGTGCCTAACAAAAAATATTCCAAAAAAAAACTAACTTTCTGTTGTGACAGAGGCCATTTCTTACTACACTATAAGAAACAGAAGCAAGAAGCGATCTATTTGTGTAAGAGCAGTATGCAATGGGGAGAGTGGATCATTCACACTACCCAAAAAGAGGAGGAAAAAGAGAGATATACCTGGAAAGATTGGTTAGAGGGTAGATTGATTTGTCATGTACCCAAA
>CAYPKB010000111.1:0-5418 GCA_964411185.1 uncultured bacterium | reverse complement strand
AGAAAAGTTCTTTTTGATCTATCGTCTGGTTATGTCCTTTATCCAAAAAAGATTGGGGTCTGTCGGCTGTAAGAAGTAGAAGCGGAGTACCACTATAAAATGCTTCTAAAACAGCTGGATAGAGATTTGCTACTGCTGTTCCAGAAGTAGTGACAACCGCTGATGGAAGATCTTTAGATTTTCCATATCCCAATGCATGAAAAGCTGCACCTCTTTCATCAAAATGAGTAACTAAAGAGAGGTCTGGATGATTCGCAAGAAAAAGAACAATAGGAGTTGATCTCAGTCCTGGTGAGATAACAAAATGAGAGATACCATTATGAATAAGCTCTCTAAGAAAAAGAGAGGCAAGGTCGCTGCTTGAAAGCATGTAAATGTTCCAATATATTGTTTTCTTTTAGTTCCAATTCTCTCCATTCATTTTCAGAGATAGATTCTTGTACGATTCCACCACCAGAAAAGGTATATAGATGATTTTTTTGTATCAAAGCAGAACGTAATCCTACAGCAAAATCTGATTGTTTAGGAGTGATATAACCAATAAGTCCAGCATATAACCCTCTACAGAAAGATTCGTTGTCATGTAAGAAGCTAGAAGCCAAATCCGAAGGATATCCCAAAGTAGCAGGAGTGGGATGGAAAAGGGATACCATCTTTCTATCGGTTATATCCTTGAGAAGGGTAGCAGAAAAGGAGTTATAAAAATGATCCAATGATCCTGCTTGGATAATCTTCCTCTTTTTTTTTGTATATTTCAAAGAAACTCTTTTTGTTATCTCTTCTACAAAATTCTCAACAAATGCAAATTCAGCAATATCTTTATTGCTCATCTCCAAGTTTTGAGACAGAGACTCTCTTTTATCTCTATCAGGCAATTCCGAAGGAAGGGTACCTGCGATAGCCTCAGCAAGCAGGGTGTCCTCATTTCTCTGATAGAGTCTCTCTGGGGAATATCCTAAAAAACAGCTTTCTTTTCTCTCCTGAATTGCGAATTGGAAAAGTCCTTGGGTCTTTTTTTGATTCCATGACAATATTTCCCAGGGATTGATCTCATGGTTCGAGATATATTTTGTACATTTTGCTAGGACAACTTTGGGAAGGTCTGGAGGAATACTTTCTAAGGTGGATAGATATTCCTGATAAGTAGGCAGTTCTTCCTTTTGTTCCAAAATATACTTCTCGTCCTTAGCAAGAAAAGGAAGTTCTTTCCAAGGATAGTTTCCATAGAACTCTCTTTGGTTGTCTATTTCTATCATGGCAAAAGAAGGCTGAAAAAAATAGGGGAGAGACCATTTTTCCCATGGGTGAGTAAGAGGAAGATGAGGAGCAAAGGGATAGGAACAAAGCCATAATTCTCCTGCTTTAGGAATAGGAATGCTATGCGACTTTTTTTTAACTCCTAAGGCATAAATTTTTGCTCTATTTTCTTTATCACTCCAAAAAAATTTTGGATAGATAGTAGCCTCTGCCATTAGAGGAAAAAAGGAGAGATCTGGGTCGATCATTTTACCCCAGTATAAATAGATACCATGCCAAGGGAGAGTTTTTTTTGTTGGATATTTCGAAATCCTGCGTTCTGCATAAGAGAAATGAAATCTTTCCCATGGGGAAAATCTTGAATCGTCTTAGAAAGATATTCATAAGCAAATTGTTTGGAAGTTACCATTTTACCGAGAAGGGGTACAAACCGTTTGAGATAAAACAGAGATAGAGATCTACATACCCTGTTACTGGGCAAGGAAAATTCTAGAATTAGTACCTTTCCTTCTTTTTTGAGAACTCGGTGCATTTCCCTTAATCCTTTTTCTGGATCAGAAAAATTGCGAATTCCGAAAGAGACAGATGTTACGTCAAATCTATTGTCAAGGAAAGGTATTTGAAGTGCATTGCCCTCGATTAGATCAATCTTGTGATAGTAGGGTCTAGAAGAGAGCTTTTTACGCCCTTTTTCCAGCATCAACTTAGAGGGGTCCAAACCTATTACTCTTTGAATATTTTGAGAGCATTGAAAAAAAGAGATAATTTGATCAGCTGTTCCTGTAGCTAAATCTAAAATGGTCATATCTTTTTTCTTAGGCAAGAAACTGGCTAATTTTTTCCTCCAGCGTACATCATTTCCCAGAGAGAGAATTCTATTGGTCCGATCATACCTTTCTGAAATTTGATCGAACATCTGAGTTACGGAATCAATTTCTTTTTGCATGGGGGTAGTAAAGCACAAAGGTAGCCAAAATTCAAATAGGATAGACTTGATTGGTTAAATTTTTGATATTCCAGGGAGGAAGTTCATCACTTTTGACATTATTCCATAAATGCCAAGAATATTGAGCCATAGCAACTGCTAAAAAAGTAAAATGCCTTCCTAATGTTAAAGTGATACACATGAATGTGGCTGAAATAGGAATAGAGAAAAAGGAAGGATTTTTGAAGAAGAAAATTGCAAGTTCCGCTGTTTTATAAACAGACTGAAAGGCTAAATAACTAACAGCTACAGAAGCGAAAGAATTATACAATCTATCAGTCCAATGTATAGGATATTCTTGTGTTTTCATAGGGATGTCTGACCTCCAATAACGAAAATCGGCCATAGAGTTATTAACTCTTTGATTCGAATATAAAAAAAATGAAAAGGAAACAAAATCAAATCATAACCTAGCACCTTTTCCCAAGAAATTACCTGAAAAGTTCTATCTTCATTTTTGAATATTTCCACTATCGTTTCTCCATTTTGGTTGATGTAAAATTTGGGGAAAAACTTTGTGAATAAAGATGTAGGAAATAAAGGTGGACGATTAGGATCTCCAACAACTTGGTGATTCTTACCACAAATATCTACAAGAAAAAAGCTTTCTTCGGGAGGCAACGATTCTTCTTCGTCTCCAGATAATCCAATATGATAAATATGCTGCTGGTGGAAATGTAGAGATCTTTGATCTTGGTAGTTGAGCGTATAATTAGGTCTTGGATCAGTTGTATTCATGCTCAGAAATCATATGAAAAAGATTATTTTAATTCCATAAGCAAATTTTCTCTGCCCTTGTTTTTTTTATTTTAGAGGGGTATTTTCTTAGACAATTACTTAGCAGGGCTCCTTATGTATTCTCATCCACATAAAAATCCAACCCATACAGTCCACCCTGAATCAAAACAAGCTCTTGCAGATGAGATTCTTTACGAAAAATTAGAAAAAGCTTTTCATAAAACGACGTCAAAAATTTCTTTCCATGATATTGCTAAAATTGCTTCCGAACATTCTCCCATAGACTTGGCCTATGCAGTTTCTCACCTCCCTATGCATGTGCGCCCAGTCCTTTATGAAAATCTTCCTAATAGAGACGCCAAAATCAAGTTCGTTGTTAATACAGACAACAACACTAGAGTTTTTCTTTTTCGACAAATGAAAGATCGTGAACTCAAGCAGCTATTTGAAAAAATGCCCACAGATGAAGCTGTTTGGATCTCCGAGGATATGTCTGATCGACGATTCAGAAAAGTAATGGATCTGATCGATTCAAAAAAATCGAACAGAATCTACGAACTGAAAAAACATCATAGAAATAGTGCTGGCCGGTTGATGACCAATGAGTTTTTTGCTTTCAATATGGATTTATCGATAGGTGAGGCTATCAAAACGATTCGAGACAATCCTGGAATAGATTTTACCAAGGGAATTTTTGTATTAAACACCATCGGAGAATTACAAGGCTACGTTCCTGCTAGAAACATGTTAATCAACCCACCTAATATTCCCCTTAGGCAGGTAATGAGACCTATCTTACATAAGGTGACGGTAGATGCCTCAAGGGAAGAGGTGGTAGATTTAGTAGAAAGATATAAAATTTCTTGCTTGCCCGTGCTGGACATAGATAACTTCTTAGTAGGGGTCATTACCTACGACGATGTTGTAGAAGCTATGGAAGATTTAACAGATGAAACCTTTGCTAGGATTGCGGGAACTTCTGAAAAAGTTTCGATCAATGATCCCATATCTAAAAGAGTTATTTCCCGAACTCCTTGGTTGATTGTTACCATGTTGGCAGGTCTTGTGAATGGGGCTTTAATGTCTGCTTTCGATCAAAATGTGCAGGGTCTACTTACTTTTGTACTCTTTTTCGTCCCTTTAATCACCGGGATGTCGGGAAATATAGGATTACAATGTAGTACGGTTCTTGTAAGAAATATGGCAATAGGAATGTTGGGACCCAACCGAAAAGAAGCCATTTTGAAAGAATTGCTTACTGGGATAACGGTAGGAGCTCTGTTTGGTTTAATTACAGGAACAATTGTCTATCTACTAAATGTGGCTGGATGTCAACTGGGAGGAGAACCAGCTCTGATTGGTTTCATTGTCGGCAGTGGCTTAATAGGGGCCTGCCTTGCTGGAAGTTTTCTAGGGGTATTTTCACCGCTATTTTTTATAAGAATCAATGTAGATCCAGCCATAGCTTCAGGACCTATAGTTGCTGCTTTTAATGATTTCTTATCAATGGCTATTTATTTCCTGATAGCTTTGGGTTTGAGCCAACTATTTTTTTCTTAAAAAGGGAAGGTTCTATTGCACTTTTGTAATAAAATATTTATATTGCGTTTGTAAGGTGAGATTTTTTCTTGATGGAACAAACCTTAAAAAGAACTCCTAGATATTATAATGGAAGCGACACAACTTCCAAGTCCTTGCACCGTCTTTGCAATTCTTTTTTACACACTTTAAAAAAGAGGAAAAATTGCACGAAAGAAGAGGTTTTTAAGGCATGGTATGATATAATGGGAAAACAGTTGGCAAAATATACTGAGCCGGTTTCTCTACAAAAGGGAGTTTTTACGGTAAAAATAAAAAACTCCGTATTGTACAGCACTCTTTCTACTCACGATAAAAACCGAGTGCTACTGAGACTTCAAAAAGAAGTTCCCAATCAAGTAAAAGAGATAATATTCTGGTTTGGATAACAAAAGAGATGAAAAGGCATGACAACAATGGCAAAAGAAAATTCTTACAGCGCTAGTTCCATTACAGTTTTAGAGGGTCTTAAAGCTGTAAGAGAACGTCCCGGTATGTATATCGGAGATACAGGTATTAGCGGCCTGCACCATATGGTATACGAGGTCGTTGATAATAGTATCGATGAAGCATTAGCAGGATATTGTACGGAAATAAAGATCACTATAGCCAAAGATGGTTCTATCTCTGTGGAAGACAATGGAAGAGGAATTCCCATTGGTAAACACGAACAAGAATCTGCTAAACAAAAAAGAGATGTATCTGCTCTCGAAGTAGTCATGACTATTCTCCATGCTGGGGGAAAATTTGATAAAGATACTTATAAAGTTTCAGGTGGTCTCCACGGAGTGGGAGTCTCTTGTGTAAACGCCCTCTCTAGTCAATTTGATGTAGAGGTCTATAAAGATGGTTTTGCTTAT
>CAYPKB010000110.1:0-5444 GCA_964411185.1 uncultured bacterium | reverse complement strand
AAAAATCCGTTTGAAGCAGGAGTTTCTTCTTGCTTCCGCCTCTTTGAAGGATATTTTTCGCAGACATCTGCATATTCATGGGAGCATAGATGGCCTGCCTGAAAAGGTTTCTATTCAGATCAATGATACCCATCCTGCTTTGGTCATTCCTGAAATGATCCGGATCTTAATGAAAGATTATGATCTTCCGTTTCAAGAATCTCTGGAGATTACAAGTCATTGTTGTAACTACACCAATCATACTACCTTGCAGGAGGCTTTAGAGGAGTGGAATGAGGAAAGAATGTCCACTTTACTTCCGAGGCAATATCATATCATCCAACAGATCAATCAACTCTTTTTAAGCGATATACGATCCAGATATCCGAATGATGAAGAGAAAATTCGACGGATGTCTGTCATCGAAAAAGGTGAAATACGTATGGCTAATCTCTGTCTATTTGCTTGTAGGCAAGTAAATGGAGTAGCCAAACTACATGGAGAGATTTTGCAATCTCGGATCTTTCCTGATTTTCATGCAAGATTTCCCGATAAAATCACCTATATCACCAACGGAGTAACCCAACGAAGATGGCTTCTCCATGCCAATCCCGCTTTAGCAACTTTTATCTCTGAAAGGATTGGAGAGGGATGGATACGTGACTTCTCACAGCTGGAAAAGTTACGAGAATATGCCCAAGATTCTGGTAGTCAAGAGGCCTTTTTAGAGATTAAAAAAGCAAATAAAGAAAAGCTACTCTCCTATCTCAAAAAAAGAAACCCTATCCGAGGTCCTCATGGTAAAGTACAACGAAGCTATCCTCTTCTCACTGCAGAGGCTCTATTTGATGTCCAAGTAAAAAGAATCCATGAGTACAAAAGACATCTGATGAATGTTATTCATGCGATCATGTTATTTTTTGAGCTCAAAGAAAATCCCAATAGTAGAAAGATTCAGCGTTTTATTCTTTTGGGAGGGAAAGCCTCTCCCGGATATGATATGGCCAAAGCGATCATACGGCTTTCTTTTGCTGTAGCCAGAAAGCTTGATAAAGATGAAGAGATCCAAAAGAAATTGTCCCTTCTATTTTATGAAAATTATAATGTCTCCCGAGCACAAAAAATTATCCCGGCTGCAGATCTTTCCCAGCAAATCTCTACTGCCGGCATGGAAGCCTCCGGAACAGGGAATATGAAACTCTCAATGAATGGCGCCCTAACCCTAGGGACTGATGATGGGGCTAATATCGAAATGCGCCAATCAGTGGGTGATCAGTGGTGGCCATTTGTATTTGGTGCAAATGCAGAAGAACTAGCCCACCTTCGAGAGGGCTATGATGCAAAGGCCATTTATCATTCTCATCCGAAAATCAAGCAGGCGTTAGATGCGATCAACGATGGTACCTTTGCAGAAAATGAGGGAGAACACCAAACCTTCCAAGGTATTTTTCATTCTCTTGTAGAAGGATATTATACGAGATATCCTGATCCTTTTTTTATTTTGCATGATCTACCTAGCTATTATGAAGTGCAAAAAAAAGTCGAAGAACTATATTTGCAACCTGAAAAGTGGGCAGAATATGCCATCCATAATATCGCAGGAATGACTCCCTTTTCCATTGATTGTTCCGTCCAGGAATACAGCCAAAGAATTTGGGAGATAGAACATTGCACCACGGATCCCAAACTATTGGAAAAGGTAAAAAAGGATTATGCGGAACATCTACTCTTTCACCGCTAAATTCCATTTTTCTAGTAGCTTTTGATAGGAACTTCTTTTTTTCATCTTTTTCAAAAAAGAATCAAAAGCATGTAAAAGATAACTATTTGTACCTTTTTTTACAGCCAGTCTAATGCCCTGCTTTTCCAATGGGGGCATCTCCATATGAAATTTTCCGTAAAAAGCGGAAGAGAGATAATTGACAGCGATCACATAAGGCATCACTGCAAAATCTATATCCTCTTTTTCCAAAGCTTGCAAAAGCTTGGCATAGTCTTCGTAAAATATTAGATGTGCACTGGGCATCTTTTCTATAGCAGCTTCACTACTATCTCCGTTACGCACACCTAAATTGATCCCATAATGACTTGTTTTTTTACTTTTATAGATGAGTACATTCCCTGTAGGAAAAAAAAGAGTAGAAAAATCAAATTTTCCTTTTTCAAAGTTATAAGGATAGGTTGAGGTGAGAATCCCCTCATATCTTCCTTCCAACAGCCCGCTTTGTAGACTGTCCCAATTGACCTCCATTTTATAGATCTTTTTTCCCTTATCTTTGGTAAAGATAAGAAGAAACTCTTCTACCAGCCCGTTGAGATTCTCTTCTGAAGGATCTACTCTTGCTCCAAACCAATTAGGATCGTAAGCTATCTTTATGGGCTCTTTTTTGCTGCAGCTGCAGAGAAGGAGAAAAAATAGAAAGATGGAGAGATAATGTTTCATCGCTTTCATCTTACCTTGCTTCCAAAAATAGATGCAAACCCGACGTTAACTGTCTATGTCACTAAAAAATGCTATTCTCTCCACTTTTTTCTCTCCTCTTTTCCCCCATTCACTTCCTGATCATCCTTCGTTTTTGATTGTCTCTACCACAGGCTTGGGCGATACTCTATGGGGAATTCCCGCATTGCGCGCCTTACGAAACCATTTTCCAAAAAGTTCTATTTCCCTTCTTACTACTCCTATGGGAAAAGATCTGTTACAAGAAGAAAAAAGTCTAGATGAGATCATATTACTTTCTCATCCCATATCACTAGTTCGTAGGTACAAAAAACAGTTCGATGTCATTCTTTTTTTTCATGCCTCGCAAAGATTTACCATACCTCTTTGTAGATTATTACAACCTAAATGGATGGTAGGAACACGAGGTATGCAAAAAGGGCTCGACCATCTTTTCTCTCATGTTATTCCTTGGGAAAGGCCCCATGAATTTCAAAGAAGAATGGACCTTCTCACTCTTTTTGGAATAGAAGGAAAAGAGTTGTCCTATCACCTACCACTCAGTCCAGATGAAAAAAATTGGGGTGAGCAACAAGTGGCCCATTACAAAAAACCTCTGATAGTTCTCCATCCTGGGGCCAAGGATCATTATAAGTGCTGGCCTTTAGAATCTTTTCTTCTTTTAGCGAAAGAACTAAGAAGAAGATCTATGGGAACCATCCTGTTCAGTAGAGGAAAAGAGGATCCTCCTATCCCAAGTGATTATCCCATTATAGAAGATCTGCCCATCCGAAAGTATGCAGCTTTTCTACAAGCCTCTTCTCTTTTGATCACTAATGATACCGGCCCCATGCATCTCATGGCATCTCTTCAGAAACCGCTTATTGCCCTTTTTGGCCCTACGGATCCTGCCGTTTGTGGCCCCCTTTCCAATCAAGCTACCGTAATAAAAGCTGAAAAAAGCTGTACTCCTTGCAGAAAAAGAAAATGTGCAGATCCTTTTTGCCTTCGTCAAATATCGGTAGACGATGTGGTAAAAAGAGTACAAGAGATCCTTACTTGCGAGGATTGCCCATCCGTGGAATACTCTTCTCTATGCACCCTGAAGTTGCCATCATCTTAGTCAATTGGAACGGCAAAAAAGATAGTAGAGAAGCTCTTTTATCTCTTAGAAAAGTCCACACTCCCTCTACTGTCTATCTCGTAGACAATGGATCTACCGACCACTCTATAGAAGAACTTCTGCCTGAATTTCCTGAAGTTGTCTTTTTAGATGCAGGGAAAAATCTCGGCTTTGCAGGAGGAAATAATCTAGCCATCCGCTTTGCCATGAAAAAAGGGGCCTCTTTTTTCTTTCTGCTCAACAACGATACGATCGTCGACCCCCATATCGTAGATGCCTTTTTGCAAGCAGCTCTTCAGAAACCAGAGGGTGGAATTTTTGGAGCTAAGAGTTTTTCCTATTTCGATAGAGAACATATTGACCATTTCGGAGGGATCTGGAAAGAAAAATGGGCAGAATTTGTAAGCATTGGCAAAGGGAAAAAAGATGAGGGATTCGATACCATGCAAAAAGTGGATTATGTTTGCGGGTGCGCCATGTTTATACGCAGAGAGGTGTTTGAGAAGATTGGATTGTTGGATGAGAGATTTTTTCTTCTCTGGGAAGAATCTGATTTTTGTATGCGTGCCAAACGGGCCGGATTTGAAATTTGGACAGTTCCTAAGGCACATCTTTTTCATAAAATCTCCTCTTCCTTTGAGGGAAAAGTGCAAAGCCACTATTATTGGTGGCGAGGACGTCTTCTTTTCTTACGAAAAAATGTGCCTTTTTCCCTTCGCTCTCCAAGTTATCAACAGCTTTTTAGAGATGGTTGGAAAGAAGGAAGGCATTTTTTTATAAAAGGAGTCTTGTTATTTCTTTGCCGGCTCCTCTATCCTAAAGGGTACACTTCGAAAAGAGTGATACGTTGGAAAAGGAACCGAGCAGCCCTTCTTGCCATGATAGATTATGCAAGAGGAAAGCTGGGAGGCCCCAAACGTTTGAGGTAAAGGAGAAAAATCCTTTCTGAGCAAAAAGAAGACATGCTATAAATCTGAGAGTAGGGTCACTAGATCATGAAGCACAAATTTTATCCATTTCTGATTCTTATACTTCCACTGTTGTTGCTTACAAGCTGTGGAGGCGGTCAGCCTATTGTAAACCATGTTCAAGAGCGTGAAGCCAATGAGATCATTGTCTTTCTTGCTTCCAAAGGAATCACAGCGGAAAAGGTAAAAGCAAGTGATACGGGAGTTGCCGCTGCAGGCGGCGGTGGCCCTATGATGTGGAACATCTATGTACCTGAAAAACATTCAACCGAAGCGATGGCCCTTTTGAATCAATATGGACTGCCCAGATCCAGTGGCACCAATCTATTGGAACTATTTGCTAAGCAGGGACTCATGTCTTCTGATAAAGAGGAAGCCATACGTTTCCAGGCAGGTCTTGCAGAAGAACTTACCAATATTGTGAGAAAAATGGACGGCGTGATTGATGCAAGCGTCCAGATATCCTATCCTAAGGGAGAGACTGCTCCTGGCGAAAAGCCTCCAAAAATGACAGCAGCTGTCTACATAAAACATACAGGAATGTTGGATGATCCAAATAACCATTTAGAGACAAAAATCAAAAGATTGTTGGCAGGAAGCGTAACGGACCTCTCCTTTGATAATGTGGCTGTCATTTCTGACCGCTCCAGGCTCACTGATCTGGAAATATTAGCTCAGGGAGAACCTCTTTCCATGAAAGAGCAGAAAAAAAGCATGGTGAAAATGTGGTCCGTTGTTATGACAAGAGACTCCATTGGCCATTTCCGTACCCTTTTTATCACCATGATTTTGCTTGTACTTCTCTTTGGAGGTATTGCTATCTATCTGACTCTACGATCTTTCCCTGGCCTCAGTGAGAAAATCCCCTTCTTAAAGAGAAGGAAAAAAGAATGAGAAATGCCTCTTTTGCCATTTTTCATAGTTTGATAGCCCC
>CAYPKB010000109.1:1526-5450 GCA_964411185.1 uncultured bacterium | reverse complement strand
CATGCAACTCCCGGTGGCTATTGATCCTTTCTCCCATTATCGGTCTCCCCTTTTTGCGAATGGGCGACAGGGCGAATCGCTATTTCACCCTTTCCCCGTTTCTCCGCTTCTCCCTGTCTCTCCCTCTCCCTTTCTCCCCCTCCCCCTCGCCCTGGCCCTTGCTGCACGTTTCTCTTCCAGACTCAAATGATGATCATTGATCCGATCAAGATATGCATAGGTATATTTTCCACTGGCATCAGTGGCAGCGATGCGAGCAAGACCTTTACGGTTCCATTGATATCTTATCGCTTTTCCATTGGGAAGATATTCGATTTCAAGTCTGTACAGGCCACCTAATTGATGAACATAAATATGCTGGGTTCCATCGGGCCAGATTATTTTAATTTTATTTTCTTCTACCAAAAGCTTGGTATTGCGAATATCCGCCATGCTGTTAGGTTTTCCTGATCTCAAATTACTACAGCCATAAGAGGAAGTCCTTAAGATACCTCGATTTTCTTGGATTTCAAACTCGAAAACAGAGCCTTGAGAATCTCTAACCTGAAAATATGGAGAGTGTAAGTTATATCCTGCTAAAAGATTTGGTAAGGTAATCCATCCTTTAGTTTGTAATTGGATAAGGGCTCTTCCCAAAGCAAGTTTGTCTTTTTTATCTGCATCGTCGTAACGACCAGAAATTTGAGGAGCTACATAGGTTCTTGTAAAGAGAATATCCTGAGCACCTTTAACATGGAGATCTACTTCTGAAATAACTAGTTGTCCAGAGATTGCAGAGATGTAGTTTTCAACGAGCTGATCAGAGTGTAAAGAAGCTATTTCATCAGGTGTGGATGGCGTAATATTCTCAAATGATCCTCCATGTAGACAAAGAGTTATGCCGAGTATAGTAATAAGCTTTTTCATTGTGATCTCAAAAAATTTGAGGTAAAATGGTATTGTGTAAAATATTTCTTTGTAAAAGAAAAAATTTTTTCTTTAGGGATCTGCTCAATTGTTGAAAGTGGACGATCGAACTTTTTGTCTGATGATTTGGCAGTGAATTCGATCTACATAGATAATTGCATTAAAGTAGGGTTTCTTTTTTATACTTCTTCTTTAATGCTGCTAAAAAAGGTTTGGCTTCTGCTTTTTGATTAGCAGGACATCTATCAATGATCAATGTACCATTTAAATGGTCATTTTCATGCATGATTTGACGGGCTGTAAACCCTTCAAAGCGTTCTGAGAAAAGGTTTCCCTTTTCATCTAAAGCCTCTACATGGATAGATTTGGGTCTTTCAACATCTACAAAAATTTTTGGAAGGGAGAGACATCCTTCATTCATGATCTCTGTTTCCTCAGAGGGATCAGAAAGCTTCGGATTGATGAACACTTTAGGATGTCCTTTTACAAATTCTCCATTTTCTCCGATAAATTCCAGTCGGATCACAAAGACTCTAAGAGGTTCCCCTACCTGTGTAGCTGCTAGTCCAATACCATTGTGCTCATCCATCATGGTAATGAGCGTTTGCACGAATTCTTCGATCTCTCGATTCACTTTTTGAACCGGAGAGGCGATCTTCCTCAAAATGGGATTGCCAAAGTAGCACAATTTATGCTTCATGAAGCGGACTCTCTACATCTGGAATCACTTCTTCCATGAGGGATTCATTATCCATTGCATGTCTTTTTCTGCCGATATTTGCAGTCCACAAAGATAACATCACACAGCTGATCATGAATATAGTAATGAGATAGGCAGTAAACTTTTTTAGTACCTCTGCAGTAGAAGTACCGAAGAGAGAATCTCCTGCGTCCCCTCCAAAAGAAGCTCCAAGTCCTAAACTTTTGGCTTCTTGCATCAGGATAATCAGGCAAGTAAATATTGAGAAAATTAAAAATAGTGTTAAAAAAAGATAGTATAAAAAAGTCATAGTCATTCCTTGTGGCTGTGGATGATAGCAGAAAAGGATTTTACTTCCAACGAAGCGCCGCCTACCAATGCCCCATCGATATCTGGCTTTTCTAATAATGATTTTGCATTGTCCGGTTTTACCGATCCTCCATACAAAATGGGAATAGAAGCTCCTTTTTCCCCAAAGATTTTTTTTAGGGTCGAGCGACAAAAAGCATGAGTTTCTTGGGCTGTTTCTGGAGTAGCGCTTTTCCCTGTTCCAATAGCCCAAACAGGTTCATAAGCCACCATGATTTGAGGTAAGTATTCATCAGAAATTCCCTTAAGTCCCTCTTCAAGCTGGGTTTCTAGTATTTCTTCGTGATTTGTTTCTCGCTGCTCTAATGTCTCTCCTATGCATAGAACCACTTGTAACCCTTCAGTAAGGGCTCTCATTACTTTTGCATGGATGAAGAGATTATCTTCATGGAAATATTCCCTTCTTTCCGAGTGGCCTAAAAGAACAAAAGTTGCTCCTGCCTTTTTTACCATTGAGGCTGCTATCTCTCCTGTGAAGGCGCCTTCCCTTGCATCATTGATATTTTGAGCTCCAATTTCAATGGATGTTCCTTTTGCAGTTTTGGCACTACTTTCAATAGAGGTAAAAGGTACAGCTAGACCCACTCTCAATGAGCTCTCTTTTATCAATGGAGCTAGTTGTTTAATGAATTCATTTGCCTCATGGGAGGTCTTGTGCATTTTCCAATTGCCGATGATGATCAATTCTTTATCCATACTTTTTTTTAATTATAGAAATAGTAACCTTTTTGCTCTTGCTCCCACGGATACATCCATGGCATTTCAGATGAGTAGCTAAGCTTTACATTCGAGAGATTCGTTTCGTACCCCAGTCTACGAGTGATAACCGCAGAATTTTTATTACGATCGTCAAGCCCGTCTTTGTTGTGGGGCCAGATTTACCCGAACATTTGCTTCTCTATTACAACTTGTCATCTGGTGGAAATTATATTATCTTTGGAAATATAAATATAGCGCTCCTTGATATCAATCTAAAGAAAGGAATTGCGTTCCAACACTGATCAAAACTAAAGGTACTTTCTACATGCATACTACTGAAATCAAATCTTACAGTGTAAGTGAACTAACATTTCTTATCAAAAAAACTTTAGAACCAGCTTTTCCAAAGGTAATGGTAAAAGGAGAAGTGAGCAACTGCAAACGACAGGCATCAGGGCATATCTATTTTACGCTAAAAGATAATCACTCCCAAATCTCTTGTGCTTTTTTCAAAGGAGCCCAGAAAGGATCCGATGTGGAACTGAAAGATGGTGATCATATAGAACTTTCAGGAGAGATATCTGTTTATGCTCCCAGAGGTTCCTATCAACTTATTGTTAGAAGTGTGAAAACTCTGGGCATTGGAGAACTTCTTTTGAAGTTCCAACAGCTGAAAGAATTACTTACAAAAAGAGGATGGTTCGATGAGAAGTATAAAAAAAGGATACCCCCCTTTCCTCAAAAAATTGCTGTAGTTACCTCTCCTACTGGTTCCGTTATCCGAGATATTATCCATGTTCTTTCTAGAAGATTTTCTGGAGTCCATATCTATCTTTATCCAGCTAAAGTACAAGGGGAAGGAGCTGCTGAAGAGATTGCAAAAGGTATTGATGAGATAAATAAACATAGACTTGCTGATGTAATCATTGTGGGTCGTGGAGGTGGTTCTATTGAAGATCTCTGGCCCTTTAACGAAGAGATTGTGGCAAAAAGTATCTTCGAATCAGATCTTCCCATCATATCGGCTGTAGGGCATGAAACCGATTTTACTTTGGCTGATTTTGTGGCTGATATACGTGCTCCTACTCCTTCTGCTGCTGCAGAAATAGTGGTAAAAGAGGCTAAAGAACTCTCTCTCTTTTTGGATAGGACCAAAGCGAATATAGCAAAAATCCTGCAAAATAAAATTTCTTATGCTCGCGTCTCTCTCCAAAGGGTTTCTACCCACCCTTTTTTCTCATCCTCTATTG
>CAYPKB010000109.1:0-1516 GCA_964411185.1 uncultured bacterium | reverse complement strand
GAGAGAGAAGCTCCAATACTTTGATGATATAAAAGAAGAGATTGACAACTCTTTTTTGCGGATGATGGATGAGAAAAATAGAGAGTTAGAGAGAATGGGAAAGGATATAGCTCTTTTTTCACCTAAAGCAAAACTCCACTTTCATGCTACCCTTTTGGAGGATGGCAAGAGACAGCTGGATTCCTTGATGTTTACTTTACTCAGAAGTAAGAAAAATCTTTTCCTGCAAAAAGATTTTTCCTACCGTTTGGAAGAAAAACTTTCTTCTACACTTTCTTTCTATACAAGTAGATTATTGCAAATCAAAGAGCATCTAACTGGGATCGATCCAAAAAATTTGTTAAAGAAAGGATATGCCATTCTCTTTTCGAAAAACGATGGTTCTATTATCCTATCTAGAGAGTCCGTCCAAAAAGGAGAGAGGATTTCTGCCCGTCTTGCAGATGGGAAGATTATAGCTGATGTAGTTGATACAAAGGATGAATAAAATGAATGAGATGACTTTCGAAGAAGCTCACAAGCGATTAGAAGAAATTCTTCACAAAATGAATAGTGAAGAAAATATTGTATTGGACGAGAGCCTATCTCTGTTTGAGGAGGCAAACCAGCTGATTGTCCGATGTCAAAAACAGCTTTCTCAAGCACAAAAACGGATTGATCTATTAATTAAAGAACGAGATGGTCAAATTGCTGTGGATGATACAAAAGAGGTAAAAAGCGAACCTTTTTCTGTTCCATCTGAGTTGTAATAAAATCGCATGGAATCTCCTCTGTTATCTAAAATTGAATCCCCTATTCAGCTTAAAGAATTGAACCTTTCTGAGCTAAAAATTCTTGCAGATGAAATCCGCAATGAAATTCTACAAGTACTATCCATTAATGGAGGCCATCTCTCCTCTAATTTGGGTGTAGTAGAGTTGACCATTGCTTTGCATAAGGTTTTTGATTCTCCTAAAGATAGATTCATTTTTGATGTGAGCCACCAAACCTATGTGCATAAAATTTTAACGGGTAGAAAAGAGAGATTTTCTACCATTCGCCAATACAAAGGTCTCTGCGGATTTGCAGATCCAAAAGAATCTGTTCATGATCACTTTTATGCAGGCCATGCCGGTACTGCTTTGTCTTTGGCTTTAGGTGTGGCTAAACGAAGAGATCTATTGCAGTTAGAAGAACATGTAATCCCTATTTTAGGAGATGCTTCATTAACCTGTGGCCTTACACTGGAGGCTTGTAATAATATTCCAACAGATCTGCAGAAATGCATCATCATTTTAAATGATAATAATATGTCTATTTCTAAAAATGTTGGACATATCAAACAGATGATGAGCCGTTTTCTGAATAACCCAACTACCAATAGATTATATCATCAGCTACAAGAGATGATGAAAAGGGTTCCAGGATATGGAGAACTTTTGGCTAGACAAGGGCAAAAAATTACCGAATCAATCAAACATCTTGTTTCACCTGCTGCTTTTTTTAATGGAACGAGTGCTGCTTTGCGCATTCTGGG
>CAYPKB010000108.1:0-5471 GCA_964411185.1 uncultured bacterium | reverse complement strand
CCTTCCTTAAAATTGACTTATCTTAGTAAGAAGGTACTTCGTCTGATTCGGACTCTTCGCCTTCTTCTTTATCATCTTCTTTATCATCGTCGGCTTTATCTTCTTCTTCTTTTTCCTCTTCTTTTTCCTCTTCTTTTTCTTCGCCCATATCCTCTTCTTCTATGCTCTCTTCTTCAACTACGGCTTCGCCTTCTTCGGCTATACCCATCTCTGGCGCTGGAGGAGCATATTCAGAAGCAATATCTTCGATGATATTTTCAATATCGCCACCGGTCTCTGCTATACCATATTCTGATGTTGGCATTCCTTCCATAGGCGTTTCCATTGGCATTCCGGGATTTGATCCCATTCCAATATCTTCACCCATAGCTTCTGCTTCCATCAAAGTATCTTCCTCTTCTGGAGTAAGTTCCTCACCCCTTTCGAGTTTTTTCTTAATTTCTTCGATATCAACTTCAGGCTCACCTATAGGAGCTTCAACCTTCTCTTCTTCCATCTCCACCATAGGCATCATTTGAGCGGTTTTAGGAGCACCGCAATATTTACAAAATTTTTCCATGATTAGAGCTCCTCACCTTCTCGTGACTTTTTTACGATGTAACGAGTACCATCATCCTCTTCAAAAACTTCCCAAATAGCGGATGTGCCATTCTGGTAATGCTTTCTATAAAGATTCAAACCGACTGGATTAAAATGGGATGCGATTCTCTTACTAAAAGGAAGAATAATTTTATCACTCTTCTTTGTCTTATGCATCTGTCCAGGAGAAAGCTTATCAACCTTCTCTTTTTCAAGAGGCATCTCTTTTTCAATTTGCTCTCTAGTACTAGAAGGCTGCTTTTTATTAGGTGCGGCTTTTCTCAATCTATTTCCGCAATGTTCACAGAAAAGAACTCTATCACTATTCTTTTTGATTTCTTCTGCGGTAGCCTGGGCAAAGCGAGCCTCGACCTTTTCTTCAGTCTGCTCTACTGATTGCTCTTCAACCTTTTCTTCTGTTTGCTCTTCTTCCTGAGCAGTCTTGACGGCCTTGCCTTTTTCCTCAGCCATCTTTCCAGGAGCCATCATCTTAACTTTTACGCTAGGAAGTTTCTCCTGTACACGGGTTGTACCCTTTTCTGTTTCACCAGCTTTATCCCCATATTCTTTGGAAAATTCCTTTCCATAACCTTCTGGGTATGCTTCCTGATAATATTTGGAAACAGTTCCCTTATCTTTCTTAGCTTCAGCAGCAGTTTTCTTCCTGCCTGTTTCATCGGGATACATTTGAGAAAGAATAGAACTGTGGCGAGAAGTCCTAATCCCATCTTGTCGTTCTTTAAGAAGTCCCATTGAATTACCTCCTGTAGACTTTCTTTAATTTTTTACCCCATAGTTTTATCGTGTCACTAGCTTTCTTAACAAATAGAGTACCACGTTGTACCTGGTACTTGGTAACGCCTTGCTCATCCGTTATTGGAGCTACATAGTAATAACTAGTATCCTTCGGATGAGTTTCTTTAAATTTTGCAATGGCATCCAAAGCCTCTGCTTCCGAAATATAGAGACCCCGGTTTGGCCATGTCCTACTAGGATCGGAATCACCCCAATAGTCTTTGGGGTAATGCACCTTCTCGGCAATCCGATACAAGAGACGTTTTCGATAGTCAAAATTCATGCATCTCTCTGAATAAAAAATAATTTCTTTTAATCTTTTTTTAACTAACTCAACTACTTTTTAAAGAGGCCATTTAGGGAGGCGAATATCTCTTTATCAAGAAAAGCTAATTTATCTGGTTCCCGAACATACATTCTAAAAAATTCCTTAAATGCACTTTCTGGGTCATTACTCTTCACAACATCTGTTATCAATCGACCTTCTTTATTCCAAATATAGTTGCTCGCCTTTCCATAGCGAATCAAGCTTTTTGAAGACTCAGAAATCTTCAAAGAATCTAACGTTTTATTAAAATCAGGGAGCTTGGAGTTCACCTTCCATCCGATGTCTTCAGTCGTAGAAAGTGATACTAAAATGTCAGCTGCCTTTAAATCATTTAGCTCCCCAGATTGAATGCAACCAAAACTGCCATTTTTATATTCAAAATTAGAAATCTTATCTTTATATGCTTCATGAATGATTGGCATCAATTCATCAAGCAATGCGTCTTCAATAGGAATCTCTCTAATACCAATATCTGTAGAAATAAGCAACTCCCTGTCTTTGGTCAAATAGCTATTCCCAGAAAATTCTCGTCTTTCTTTATTAACCATAGCTTCCCTGAGTTGAATATCTTTGCTATCGTCATTTAGTTCGGGGTATTTTTCCTTAGCTTCTTTGATCCAAATAGATTCTCCAGTAATATTTTTTGAAAATCTAATAGATGTTTTTTGGAGAATATCTGAATTGATTGAATAAAGCCTAGATAATAAATTTGAAACCTGACCCATATATTCAATCGGAACATCCTTAGCCTCAAGATTACCTACCTTTAAATTCCTCATTACTTCAAGAGACTCATCCACTGTTGATGGATCTTCTGAATTGGTAATCTCAGGTGCTAAGTAAGGTGCACATGCTGCATGTAGAAAATTTGATATTTCTTTTTCTAAAGATAAAAGATGATCGATCTTAAGAATATGTTCATTAATCCTGGCACAATTTTTACATGGAGAAGCAAATCTAACTCTAACGGAAGTGATACCCTGTTCTTCATAACCTCTTAAAGAAGCTACCAAAAAAGTTGCATATAGAGCATCTCTAATGGATTTAGTTAGGTAGTTTTTCGCTTCCTTAAAATTCACATTGTTTATACTCTGTAAATTCTTCTCAAAGAAATTAGTAAGTGTTTCTAAAGAAAATTCATCTACAAATCTATCGATTGCCAAATTTTCAGGTAAGTGGTCAGCAACGGAGAGCGCGTATTTAACCTTTACATCTGTGTATCTAGTCTGGTCGTAAGAATAGAATTTTCCCTGAGTATAGATATTTCTACAAAAGGTTGAAAAGCTTTCTTTTAGAATATCTTTTAAGGTATTAACATTTTGGTCAATTCTAGAAAAAACTAATTTTTGATCTTCTAGGAACTGGGTATCGCGTTCTGTTTTAAGAGCGATCTCATCCCACGCATCACTAACCTCTTTTTCAAATAAAAGAGCTGCTTCTGTAAATTTATGTGGCAGGGCTCCTATTTTTCCTAACTTTAATCCCCAGACATTATAATCTATAAGATCTGGAACAGCTACTTCTTGCTTTGCTTCTTCAACTTCTCCATTCGAGATACCCTGAAGCATATCAACGCCTTCTTTTCTTTTATTGGCTGTTCCCGTTAAAAGATCTTCTCGATCAGGGGTAGCAAAAAGAGTATTTGCTACTTTCTTTGTTCCAGCTACATTGCCGTTCTTTTGTTCATCATTTGTAGCCTTAAGCATAACATTAATTTCTTCTTTAGCAATCTTATTCTTATTTCCAAATCTCTTAAAGAGATTACCAAGCTTCTTTCGAAACCCCTTGTCTCCAGCAATAGGCCCAAGTCCCGGAGGTCCACCCAAACCTGGGGTAGCAGGTTGGGGAAGGAATTCCACCCCATACTGCATCTCTAATTTTTTTTCTTCTTTTCTGTTTCTTAATTCCTGCTCATGGTCTATACCAGCCGAGCGAAGGAGAGTTGTTGTAGAGATTGGCCCCTGTCCTCTAGAATATAAGGTACTGAGCCATTGGAGATATTGCTGATCATCTCGAATCATTAACTTCTTATGCCAATCGAGCGTAGGAACCATCAAGCGCTCTTCTTTTTCTTTACCGTGCCTTTTTATTCTAATTCTATGGGACAGCTCGGCCTTCGAAATTTCGTAAAACTCATTAAGTTCTGCAACTGGCTTAAAAATCTTTGGATAAATCCATTCATGCTCGAACATATCTCTCTTAGCGCGATAGGTTCCAAGAAGAACTTGAAGCCCTGCATTGGCACTCGAATATGTAGTCTCTCCAAATACAAAAGCTTTATTAACTCCGAGAGCAATCATTTTTAATTTATCAATATCTTCGTATTCTTGATTGAGTTTAATTACTCGGCCCTCATATCCATGAATTTCATACTGCAGTCCATAGTGATATATAATTGAAAAATTGGGATCCATTTGTGCTTGCTGAAGAAGCTCAGCTAAAGCATTTTGATGAGTCTCATTTGGTATCCATTTTTGTTTAGGATCGCCTAATTTAAAAATTTTCAATGGGAAAATATAATTATCAGCGATAGTAATATTAGCTTCTCGAATCTTATCTTCATACATAAGAATTCTAAAAAGCCTATCAAGAATGGAGGTTCCTCTCAAATCATATGGAGAAGAAGTCCTCTTGAGATGCGTCATATTAAATCCCTTGACAGGGATATTCTGACCAAACATTAATTTCTGTAAGATATCTCGAGGGATCTTCCTACGAAGTTGAATCTCTCGGGGATCCGTAGAATGAATGATCTTCTTTAATTCATTATCAGGTTTGATTTCTACAATAGGGTCGTCCAATGCAAAAGGTGACCCCTTAACTTCAATAAAATCTGGATTGTGAACTATAGTATGCGTCCAATACCCCTTCTTCTCATCGAAATACATCCAAATGAAGACTTCACCAATTTTAAGATACTCAAGATCTACCATAGGAAGTTTCGAAAAAAACTTCATATCTTGAAGCATATCCTCATAGTGTCTTCTAATCTTGATATCTGGGCATACGACTTCAGCTTCCGAATGAGGTAAAAAGGCATGGGTATCTAAAACAGAACCTACAATGGGATCATGATCGTAGAACCATCTTCGCCATCTATTTTTATCCCGAATAGTTTTCGGGAGATAAACGGCAGAAGTAGTTGTCTCCGGACTATAAAATTTTCTGGAAGGTGTTCTAGGAACATTGGTGCTGAGGTTAATCCCACCTAATAAATTCGTACTCGGGGTTGTCGTTGAGCCTTTTTTTACTCTTGAAGAGTATGGTACAGCAGAAACACTACGGGGATACATATTTTCCCCATTTTTCATCCTAGACATAATATCTCCTATTCTTCTTTATCTTCTGAAAAATCGGGTTCAGTTTCCTCCTCTATTCCAGCGTCTAAACTTCTATCTTCGTCTTCGATAACTTTATTAATTGTATCGAGTTCGATTCCAGTTTTTTCAGAAATATCTTCTGGGTCCATTCCTTTTTCATCTAAATCAAGTATCATTAGAATTTCTTCATCCGTTATGTCATCTCCTTCTGAACTCATGCCTACATCGTAGTTTCTCTCAACTTCGAAAGGGGTTTCAGGAATATCTGTTCCCTGCGTATGAGGATCTCCCCCACCCCCACCAGCATAGCCTTCTTCCGATTGAAGCATAGGAGTATCGTGGACATTCAAACCAACCATTGATTCTCTCTTTTTAGATTCATCAGAAGCAGTTGCTGGTGCTGCACCCGGCAAAGATGACTTCTGAGTCTGACTTGGGGCGCCAATGAT
>CAYPKB010000107.1:4475-5493 GCA_964411185.1 uncultured bacterium | reverse complement strand
CCTAATGCACCTTTGGGTGTAACAGAGGAGTTAATAACAAAGTATCAAATAGATTTCGTGGTGCATGGGGATGATTTTTCTGAGGCCCAAGCAAAATCTCAATATCTTCCTGCTATCAAAAGAGGAATATTTAAATTGGTACCCTATACCCAGGGGATTTCTACATCCGATATCATCCACCGAATTATAGAGAGGGGGGCTGATGGAAAATTAGAAAAGAAAGAGTTTGTAGCTAAAGAAAATTGAGAATCTATTTATTTCTTTTGTTTTTGGAAGGTGACTCTTTTTTCCCTATGCAGACAATCTGCCAATGCAAGAAGGATAGCATCTACTAAGCCAGACATTTGCTCATCTTCTAATCCTAGGCGTAGTTGCTCTATTTGTTCTCTTAGGTTTTTTTTCTCATTCTTTTTGAGAAGAGAGTATTTGATTCTACTCTCTTTTTTAGAAGGTGGAGAAGTGGTATACTTTTTACCTGCGAAAAAATTAGCAACAAGAGATACGATTTTTCCTGTAGTGTCGCTCCCAAATACTACAAACATATTCGACTTGATGTTTTTGTAAATGGTGGGATGATTGGCGAACTCATCCCAAAATAAGAAGACATTCTTTTGGAAAGCATAGGTTGTAGTTCTTGAGGGAGTAGCCATATTCTCTAAAACTTTATCACTTTATATAAAGTTTTTGTAAAGAATATGCAAGAGCAAAGTATTTTTTCTCAGACTACTAAATGAATGGTTGACTTTGTGATCTCTTCGATTTTTTTTAGGAATTTCTCTATTTCTTCTTCTACTTTATTGTGAAATTTCGATGTAATTTTTTGCATATCTCCATTGGATACGGAAGAATCAGGATAGAGTGATTGTAATGTCCAAAAAAGAGCTATTTTTCGAGGATCATATGAGACAATTTGTTCATGGCAATGGAGTACTGTCTGTCCGCAGAAAGGATCATCCTGAATGTAGGCTACAATTCGATGTTCTGGATGCTCTTTTTCTAACACTTGTATCAGCGCTTG
>CAYPKB010000107.1:0-4465 GCA_964411185.1 uncultured bacterium | reverse complement strand
AGTAGTAACATCTCTTCTACCTCTTCCTCAGAAAGTCCATAGATTTTTTGGGTATGACTTTTTGGTAAGATGAGAAAATTACACCCATCTTTCATCCCTTTTCGTATATTATAAAAAAGCCGTGCATGTTCTGTCTCATAGACCAACTGCTTTTGAATAATGGTTTGCTTACAGAAAAAACACTCTCGGATTTTTTTCTCTATTGGGTCTGAACTTTCTGTGGAAAGAGAGATTCTATCCGGGAAGCTTGCCTCTACCTCAGCTCCCTCATTTTCCAATAATTCAGCAAGATGTTGGAATAAGATAGATTGGGCTTTTTTCTCATTTGACTCCACTCTTGTATGGGGAAGCTCAAAGTTGATCTCTTCAGGAGAAAGAGCTCTCGTATAGGTATCAAAAGCCTCTTTCCACAACTCTACATGCTGTTGGATATTCTTGGCGGCATCTTCAAAAATGGGTTGCGTCAGATTTTCTTCTCTGAAAAATTGATGTTGGTTACAGGCCATTTTATGGTCATTTCTTTTATCTTTAGCCTCAGGTGGATGCGGAATTATTTCTACTACATGTCTATTGTTATGGCCTCTTTGAGGAGTTTGATGTTCAGTAATCAAAAAACCGGTGATAGTAGGTGTGAGTGTGCGATAGATTTCAGCAATTTTTTGAATTGTCGAATGTAGATCTTTTTGTTCTTCAGGATGAATGTCACTTATCTTTTTGAGCTCCTTTCTTTTGAAGGCTATAGCTAAATGATGAGGGACATGTGGGGTTTTAGGATAGTATACAGAAAGAAATGGGGTACTAACCACTTTGTGACCTAAAAGATCTTCTTCTATCCTATTTCGCAGAGGAATCTTTTTGCTTTTATCTTGATTAGGATCGAATCGAAAGAGGAGGGGGTGTTCTGATTTTTCCATCCTTTGGGTAAGATTTTCGATAGAAAGAGGGGAGAGAATTTTTGCTAATTCCTCCTGCGAAGAAAGAGTAACGGTAATAGGGACAGACAAGGCAAGCGTTGTAGCTGCGGCAGTGGGAAAAAGAGAGCTTGTCAACTTCTGAAGACCGTAGTGAATTGTTTTGGCAACAAAACCCATAGGTGCAAGGGTGAAAATAGAAACGATCAAAGAAAAGGAAAAAAGAGCTCTTTTTGCTATTTTCTGAATGAAGCTTGCATTAACAGAATGATCACAAACTTTATTATACTGAGACCAAATCTTTTGAGGAATTTGTAGGAAATATTCCCCGTATAGATTTTTATCATGGAAAATATGAGATATCATTTTCCTTCTTTGGTTTTGGTTTTTGGAGTGCTTTCAGAGGAAGCTAAATCTGAATGAGAATTCTTATCAGAAGGGAGATTGTATTGATACACAATGGAGGCGATTATTTGTATAAACGACTTACGCATTGCCTCTACTGCTTTTTGAGCTCGTTCATCTACTTGATTATCATCTGATGGAATTTCTCTACTATTGTCTATTGTAGAAGAAGCTTCAAATCTACTTTGTTCCTCAGGAACATTCGTCAACCGTCTCCTATTCTTATGGAATTCAAAATGTTTTGTTGTGCTTTTGAGATATTGAGTGCTGCATTCAGAACTCGATGGAGTTTTTTTGCCTGTTCTTCATGGGATCTGACTCCAGAAGAAGTTGTCTCTTTGGTTTTTTGCTTTTTAGAAGATTCTATTCTCCTTTCTCCTCTCTCTCTTTCAGGTCTACTCTCCGTAGAGCTAGTAGAGGAGGCCTTTCTTTTACGAATTCTCTGGAGCGGGTTTCTACTACTTGGATTGTTATTATCTAACGCTCTTCTAGCCACATAACTGGTGGAACTGGCTACACTGCTTATATTGACCGGAGAAGAGTTTGCCATCGAAGAAATTGGATAGGTGCTTCTCCCAATTGGTGGACGCTCGCCTCTTACCAAATTGAACGGAGTAGAGTAAATATGAGATACATCCCTAGAAGCATTTGAACTTTCTCTTTGCTCTGATGGTGAGTTTGGAGGAATGGGATTAGAATTATTTCCAACTGGATTCATATCTACCTCTTTTTGGGTTGAGTAATGATAAAAAGAGGAGCATCCTACAACAATTTTTACTTTTACAAAAAGCAAAAAAATGGATGGGAGAAAGTGGGTCTTCTCACAGGATGAGCAAAGAGTTTAAGCAATCTCTTTTGCTTTTTTCTCTCTACTACATGAGCAAATAGAGAAAATAGAGCCCAATATTCTGAAGATAGGAAGGGAACATATGAGCATAATCCGGATCAATTTTTGAAATAGTGAGGCATGGGTGAGCTGCTCAGAAGTCAGATATACCAGCTGTCTATTTTTTAATTGTGGGATGTTTTCTTTCACAAGATGAGGGATATGGCTTTTCTCTAAAGAATGAATCTGCTCTGTAGAGAGATTATTTTTCTGAACTTCTGTCATATGAGGTAATATAGAAAATAGTATCTCTTTTGCAATGCGGTCTATTTTTTGTGCGTTAAAATGAGGTATTTGGTCTTCTGTTAAATATTGAGCTTGGATCGGTTTTAGGTGGAAGATTTTCTCTCCAGAAAGTCTTTGGACTACTTCCCTATCCTCAATCTGTTGTAATTGTCTAATATTTAGGTTTTCAAGCTGGGAATCTGTCAGATTTTCAAACTGAGTAGGTAATAGTTTTTGAATCTCATTTTTCGCAAGTTTTTGCAGCAACTCACGGCTAGTGATGCCACGGAGTTGAGCGATGGAGAGATGAGGTAATTTATCTTCTTCTAAAAGAGAGAGTTGGTCTTGTGCAAGCCATTTTATCTGGTTTGAATCTAATTTGTTGGCTGTTTCTCGGTTATCTATTTGTTTAACTTGGATTTGCGTTAGATTTTTTACCTGCAGAGCTGTAAGGTGTATAAATTGCCCGGGTACTGTCTTTTTTACCTGGCTCTCATCCAATCTTTGGAGATCCTCTTCTTTTTCTAAAGATTGAATTTGATTTCCAGAAATTTCTTTGAATTTTTCTGCGCCTAAAGAAGAGATCTGCTCAAGAGTAAGCCAATGAATCTGCTTGGTAGGCAATCTATTGAGAAGATCTGCATCATTAGATGGAATACTTGCAACTTGTTCCCTGGTAATGTGTTGCAGATAACTTGTTGAAAGGTTTCTAAATCGTTCGATAGATAATTTAGGGATAACAAAGGTGAGATGTTTGGAATGCAACCTCTCTAAAAAGCTCATATCTCTTTCTAGCAAAGAGACGAAAGCATTGATATTTTCTTCAGAGTTGTCTAGATCCTGAATTCTTTCTTTTTTCAATTTCTTGAGTCCCACTTCTGAGAGATGGATCCATCTAGTAGGAGATAAGTGGATACTGTTGATCAAGTCAGAGTGGGTAAGATCTGCCAACTTTTCATTCGACAACTTACCTACCTCTCTAGAGGCAATTTTATTCAAATATTTTCCATCCAACTGATTCAAGATTTGTCCATTAGAGATCTTCTGGAACCGCTCATCGGTTATTCTATCCCAGAAAGAGCTCTCCATTTTCCAATAGACTAAATCAGGTAGTTGGTTGAGAATATCATCCGGAAGCTTCTTGCCAATAGTTGGGATCACTTTCAATAGAAGTTCTGCTCTTAAAAAGGGTAGGAGGTGAAAAGATATCCGTTCAATCCACTTTTCATTTCTTAGCCCTTGTACTTGAGATTTCGATAAGCGGGGAGAGAGATACGTCAGTCGCTTACCTTGATGTTTTTTCTCCTCTTCTACCCCCTCACTAGAGTAGATATCCATCATTTCATCTAATGTAGAGGATTCAAGGGAGGTAATATTGTCCAAACTAGTTAAACAAAATGCTTGTCTGGCTGTTATCATTCCGATTTGATCCCCTTCTAAAATGTCTACATATTCAAGAGGAACTTTTTTTATCTGTTCTTTTGTGGCAAGGCAAACAATCTGTTCAGGATCTGTCAAATAAGGCACCATTTCGGGATTTAGCCAGGGTATCAGATGAGGTTCCAATAGTGGAAGCAGAGATTTGTCTTCAAAAGATTGCATTCTTCGTTTTTCTCCATTGGAAACTTCGATAGGATTGACAGATTGATCTCTTACTAAAGAGAGATATTGTTCTTTGGTTTTTGTTTGTTTTTTAGGATCTAGGAACTGCTGTTTCCTCATGGCATAGTTATCAAGAGGATGATGATAAAAACGAAGCTCTATGAAACGTTTAGCAAGCTCCCAATGGGAATTAGTGTGAAGCCATGTTCTTGCAGCTTTTTCCAACCCAAGTGTTAAGATGGATAGGAAGTTGCCTGAGAAAAGATGGATGGTAGCTAGATGTAATTGGATACGAGGATCGTCTAACGGTAGGGAGTCAGGATTGGTGGCAAAGGGGATACCAGATGAAGAGATAAGCCAAACATTCTTTTTATTTCCTTGGAGATATTCCTCTTTTAATACTTCTTGAAAATATCCCGCTTCTTTTTGTGATAAT
>CAYPKB010000106.1:0-5499 GCA_964411185.1 uncultured bacterium | reverse complement strand
AGGATCAAATTCTCAGTAGTTTTACTAAGAAATTTTTATGACGGGTATACGCTTTTGCGTACCCCACACAACTATTTTGGCTCCATTTCTACTGTCAAAAGATCTTGTGCATTTTACGAACTTTGCACTTTTCTTTTTCCTTCAATCTTCCGGAAAAGAACAAGAACCATAATAGGATAAGAGCAAAGATTAGATCAACAACTTGTTTGAAATTTTTTTCTTTTTTTTCTTTCTCCAGGAATTTACCTGGAAACAGGCTCAAACATACCTCTGAAAATAGAATGGTTTATTCATAGTAAAAATTTTTATTGGCAATATAACAGTAAAAAATTTATTGTCGGAAATAACAGCTTGCTCTCGGGAGGAGAAATTACTTCTTTTGGTATTCCCCTTTTGAGGTCTTTCCAGACTACAGAGCATAAAGGTCGATGGAAACAAAAAAGCTAATGATAAATTTAATTTCGGAGAAGGAGAAATAGATATGCGAGCAAATTGGTTTTTAACCACAGCCCTTGCTTCATCCGCTTTCATGTTCTCATTTGCAAACAGTGCGCATGCCATTCCACCCGCACCCTGTGATGAGAAACCAACGGATGTTTGTTGCGAAGAGCCAAAACCTGGCCCATTTGCGTTTAGTTACCCAATGGATATGAATTTATCATGTCCAAGAGACTTTTATGTCTTTGGTGATTTTTTAGCCCTACAACCAAGAGAAGATGGTTTGGAGTATGCCATCGAAGATACCAACGGATCTAGCTCCAACCTAATTTCAGGTGGAAATGTCCAAGGATTTGGAACCGAATGTAATAGTTGGGATTTTGACTATGGATTTCGTGTGGGTATTGGATTCTATTTGAATCATGATGCCTGGGAACTCGATATGAGCTGGCTTTACTTTGATATGAATCAAGAGAACAGTTCTGCAACACCCGGCAACTCTTTATTGATTCCTCTTTGGTTCAACTTAGATCCAGTAAATGGGAACCAACAAAGTTCTGCTAGATGGTCTCTAACTATGAATGTATTAGACATCATGCTTGGAAAGCCCTATCACGTGAGTAGATTTGTCGTATTTCATCCATTTTTTGGTCTTAGAGCCGCTTGGATTGACCAATGCTATACTGCAAGATATGGCGGTGTATGGGCAAGTAACGATGGTGTTAAATTCACATCTACTAATGATATGTGGGGGGTAGGTCCTAGATTTGGTATTAATACGAAATGGAATCTTGGTTCCGGTTGGGATCTTCTTGCAAACATCTCTTCTTCTTACTTGATTGGGGAGATTGATTTTTCACAAGATACAAAACACTCCACACAAGGAATTCAGTGTGAGAGTGATTTTGATCAGTCACTGCCGAACTTAGAGATGCAAATGGGTATTTCTTGGGGCATTTTCTTCAACCGTCAAAGACACCACTTTGCTATCCAAGCTATGGGTGAATTCCAACAATGGTGGGATCAACTTTGGCTACGTAAATTCTACGGTCCAGCGGGAACTGATTTCCCAAGTGACACTGTCAGCAGAGGTGACTTGAGAGTACAAGGTGTCTCTGTAAGATTCCTTTTCAACTTCTAGTGTAAAAGGTAGACAGTTTTCACTCGTAAAGAGGCTGCAAAGAGAAAATCTTTGCAGCCTCTTTTTTTTAGAATAGAGCTGGCACAAGAGCTCTTAGAATAATGTAAGAGCCGACTCCTCCCAAATATCCTACCAAAGCTTTCCAGGAGATTCTTCGTAAGTACCAGATAAAGTCGATTTTCTCGATCCCCATCAGCGCAACCCCTGCAGCAGAACCGATAATAAGAATGCTTCCACCTGTACCTGCACAGAAAGCAATCATTTGCCAAAGCTCACTATCTATTGGAAAGTTTTGTAGATCATACATGCCCATGGCTGCAGCGACAAGAGGCACATTGTCTACAATGGCAGATACAAGCCCTATAGTTGTGCTGATGAGCGCAATGTTGTTGATTTTATCAGCGAGTATTTCTGCAATCTTTTGCAAAATGCCCACTGTTTCCAGTGCATTGATCGCCAACAAAATCCCCAGGAAAAACATGATGCCTGAGGTATCAATTTTGGTAAGAACATGAGGCACTCTGAGGTGATGTCTATTTTCATAGGGATGATGTAACAGATCAGTTACCAGCCATAAAAACCCAAGCCCTACTAGTACGCCCATAAAAGGGGGAAGACCTGTTAAAGCTTTGATAATAGGAACTGCAATCAAAGCACCTATTCCGCAGAAAAAAACAATTTTAGCACCAGGCTCTATCTGCTCTCTTTTTTCCTGTATAAGACTGGGATATTTCCCTTTTAACTCTCTTCCTAAAAGAAAGAGGGTTATCAACATAGAGATCAAACTGGGAATAAAGAGAGATTTTACAATCGGCAAGGTGGAGATTTGTCCACCGATCCATAACATGGTAGTAGTCACATCTCCAATGGGCGTCCAAGCCCCTCCAGCATTGGCCGCTATGACCACCATAGCTCCTAGAAGATATCGATCCTTTCTTTCAGGAATCAATTTTCTAAGAAGAGAAATCATCACGATGGTAGTTGTTAGATTATCTAAAACTGCTGAGAGAAAAAAAGAGATACCACTGATAAGCCATAACATCTTCTTTTTCGAGCGAGTGTTTATCACATCGGTAATGATTTTAAACCCCTTATGGGAATCAATGAGCTCCACAAGCGTCATGGCCCCCATCAGAAAGAATATAATCTGACTTACATTGGCCACATGATACCCTAAGGTGCCCATATTGGCTTCGATCTTCTCTCCAGAATGAACGAAGAGAAGTCCCCAACTGGTTACAGCCATGAGTAGCGCTGCTGCTGTTTTATTTACCTTGAGGTTATATTCAAATATGATTGTGAAATATCCGATGGCGAAAATGACGACCATCCCAAGGTGCATCCAAGAAAAATTATCCATACAACCCCTTTGTTGTCCTTGTACAAACTTTTGGATAATAAGTACAGGGATGGGAGCAATAAGTTGCAAGAGAAAAGAAAGGGAACGCTGTTTTCTATTTCAGGTTTATGATATAGAAAAAATATTATGATTATTCGTTCCCACATTTCTTCAACCATCAAAAGAAAGAAATTTTTCAGAGGTTTTTTTCTTGCGGGATTTGCCATTGTAGCTCTAGTAATAGGCTCTCTTTTGACTCCTCTTCCCTTATTACATCAATTTGGATTGATACTGCCTATAGGAACTATTGCGCTTGTAAGTGTAGCAATGAGAGAGTACAATTTTTTGAGAAAAAGAGAGAAAAATCCCTTTCTCCTCTGTTTTTCCAAAGAGGCTTTGGTGCTTACCACCAAAGGGAAAGCCTATTTTTTATTACCTTGTGCTCTGATAGAGAATATCAAATTTGTACAGACTCATAAAGAATATGGCCTTGCGATATGGCTTTCTGTACCTTGGCAAGAACATCTCTTTTTGAAAAGAGATTCTACGATGTTGAAAAAATTGCATAAAAAAGGAAAAGAATATGCTGCAGATCTCTTTCTCCCCTTTTTCACAAAAGAGGGATCTCTTCAAATTAAGAGGGTCTTATCTGCCAAGCCCTCGTTGAATAATGTCATGCATACGGACGATTCCCACAACTTGTGAGCTTTGATCGATCACCGGTAATACCATTACGGGGAAAGGTTGCTTTTCCATAAGACGTATAGCCTCTATTAATTTGGCTTTTTGACTTATCGCTTTGGGCTTTGGGGTCATCAATTCAGCTAATGTACAATGAAGAGCACTCTCTCCTTTTTGTTGAATGGCGCGGCGTAAATCACCATCGGTGAAGACTCCCTGGAGAGATCTCTTTTTATCCACTACCACCAAACATCCACACTGTTTTTCTGTTAGCTCACACAATTTGTCTAAAAGTTTTTCCTCTGCTAGAGCTGTGGGAATTTCCTTTTCAGCTAACATTACCTCTTCTACATGCATCCATGTGCTGTTACCGATCATTCCTCCGGGGTGATTTTGGGAATACTCATCTAAAGTTGTTTGACTCTCCTTCATAAAAGAACTCATCAGAAGATCTCCAGCAAGAAGCTGCAATATACAAGAAGTGGTGGGAGCTAAATTAAAAGGACAGAGTTCTTCCAGAAGAGGAAGAAAAATCGTCTGATCACTCATATCAAAAAGAGGTCCTTTTTTATCCGATAGAAAAGAGACAATAGAGGCTCCCCTTTTTTTGATATAAGGAACGATTTGCAGAATTTCTTTTGTCTGCCCACTGCGGCTCAAGGATAGAAAGATATCCTCTTTTCTTATCATACCTAAATCTCCATGCATCCCTTCTGCAGGAGATAAAAAAAGAGCCTGTTTACCTAGAGACAAAAAGGAGGAGGCTAATTTTTTTGCTATAAAACCACTTTTGCCCATCCCACTAAAAATGAGTTTTCCAGAACTTTTAGCTATTTTTTGCGAGAGGCTTGCTATCTCCTCTAAGTCTATATGTTGATAAAAAAAATCTAAGGATTCTTTTTGTCTTTTTGCAAGGAGTGTCAGGGTAGATAGGTCCATATGGATAGTATTTCACAAAAGAGGTAATGGCAAAAAGAAAAAAAATGGGAAGGTTAGATGGTAGAAAAATCCAATTCTTCTTCTAGAAGTCTTTTCAGCTCTTCTAAAAAGGCGCAACCATACATACCATCGATCACTCTATGATCGAAGGTAAGACTGACATGCATACATTTTCGAATAGCTATTGAACTATCATCTAGCGCTACCACCTTTCTATGTACCGCACCCATACCAACGATAGCAACTTCGGGATGTCTAATAATGGGTATTCCCATAAGGGTTCCTTTCATCCCAAAATTGGTAAGAGTAATTGTACCTTCTTGTACCTCATCATGACGTAGCGACTCTTCTCTTGCTCCTAGAGCTAGATGAGCAATCCTATCTGCAATTTGGGGTAAATTCATAGTTTCGCACTGTTTAATAACAGGAACCATCACTCCATGATCTACAGATACAGCAATACCCATATTGACGAACTTTTTTACCACGATATGATCCCCTTCTAGAGAGGCATTCAACAGTGGATATTTTTTTACCGCTTGTGTCAATGCATAGACAAACAGAGAAGTAATAGATAATTTGGCTTTATGCTTGGCTAGAAAACTTTCTTTATGTTTGGCAATGAACTGCATGCATCTGTTCACATCGATTTCCGTTACCAGAGATGCATGAGGAGCCTCATAAAAGGAGCGAACCATAGTGTCGGCAATGGCCTTTCTAAGAGGGGTCATTTTGATTTTCTCAGTGGCGCCCTGTTCTTTTGTTCTTTCTGGAGTAGATGGTTTTTTTCTTTGAGCAATATGGGCTTCCACATCTTTTTTGGTTACTCTTCCCTCTTCTCCGCTGCCTGCAATCTTTCTCAATTCTTCGATAGAAATATTATGTTCTTTTGCAAGACGTAACACTGCAGGAGAGAAAAACTCTGTAGAGCTCTCTTTCTCTTTTTTCTCTTTGCTATCAC
>CAYPKB010000105.1:0-5517 GCA_964411185.1 uncultured bacterium | reverse complement strand
TCTAAAATAGAAGGCAGTGAAAATATAGAATTCCAGCCTACAAAGGAGCGATTTGAAGATGCCTTCATGGATATATTAGGTGGGGTAAAAGAGGGACGTTCTTTATTAGCAGAACGAATGGATGTCAAAGAGGGTGATAGCGAGATCATGGTAGAGGCAAAAGAGCTGACAAAAAAATTTGGCTCTTTCACTGCAGCAGACAAAATATCCTTTCAAATCAACAAAGGAGAAGTTTTTGGACTTTTAGGTCCCAATGGTGCAGGCAAGTCTACTACTTTCAAAATGTTGTGTGGATTGTTGAAGCCGACAAGCGGAGAGGCGTCAGTGGGAGGAGTAAGCCTCTTGAAAGCAGCCTCCAAGGCTAGATCCAGAATAGGTTATATGGCTCAGAAATTTTCTCTCTATGGAGATCTCAGCGCTTATCAAAATCTCTTTTTTTTCTCCGGAGCCTACAATTTACAAGGAAAGCAAAGAGAAGAAAAAATAGAGCAAATGGTGGAAATTTTCCATCTGGAACCTTTCCTATCACAGACTGCAGGGGCCTTGCCTTTAGGTTTCAAACAGAGGCTTTCTCTTGCCTGCTCTGTCATGCATGAACCTGAGATCCTCTTTTTAGATGAGCCTACTGCAGGAGTGGATCCTATCACTCGAAGAGAGTTTTGGACGCATATTGACGGGCTAGTGGAAAAAGGGATTACCATCATGATCACGACCCATTTTTTGGACGAAGCAGAAAATTGTGACCGAATTGCCCTCATTCATCAAAGTAAATTGATTACCATTGGATCTCCAAACGAATTGAAAGAGAAAGCAAAAAGTGAAGAGGTACAAGAGCCTACTCTTGAAGATGCTTTTGTCTATTGGATAGAAAAGGAAAAGCAAACAGATGAAAGGTAGTGGTTCTATCCGGAGAATCAAGGCTCTTGTATATAAAGAGTTCCATCAAATTGTGCGAGATCCAAGCAGTATATTGATCAGTATTGTTTTACCGGCCATTCTTCTATTTCTCTATGGTCTAGGAGTTTCTCTAGATGCAAAAAATCTATCAGTAGGATTGGTATTGGAGGATACAACTCCTGAAGTGCAAAGTTTCGCAAAAGCTCTTACCAATTCTAGATTTTTTGACATTACAATAGGAAGGGATAGAAGAGAATTCAGTGAAGGGCTCATTGATGGTAGCTTCAAAGGTCTTGTTGTCATACCCTCTTATTTTTCTTCCTATTTGGAACGAGAGCCTACTACAGCTCCTATACAAATCGTAACAGATGGAAGTGAGCCTAATACCGCACGATTTGTACAAAATTATGTTCAGGCAGCTTTCAAAAATTGGATAGCAATACGCGAGACTGCAGGAGAAGAGAGGGTCATTCCACCAGTTTTATTGATAAAGCCCAGGTATTGGTACAACGAAGCATTGGCGAGCAAGGATTTTTTAGTGCCAGGCTCTCTTGCTATTATCATGACATTGATAGGAACTCTTTTGACTGCACTTGTGGTGGCAAGAGAGTGGGAGAGAGGAACTATGGAATCCTTGATCTCCACCCCTGTTAAAATGACGGAGGTTATTTTAGGGAAGCTGATCTCCTATTTCATTTTGGGAATGAGCTCTTTTATATTGTCTGTCTTTTTCTCTATTCTATTTTTTCAAGTTCCTTTCAGAGGTTCTTGGCTCCTTCTTTTAGGCACATCAGCTATTTTCCTCATAACCTCTTTGGGCTTGGGGTTGCTCATTTCAACCCTCTCTAAAAATCAATTTGCTGCAGCCCAGGCAGCCTTAGTTTCTGCATTTTTACCTGCCTTTATTTTATCAGGATTTGTTTTTGAGATTTCCAGCATGCCTTTTCTCATCCGTTTAATTACCTATATCATTCCTGCAAGGTACTACGTCACTATACTTCAGACGTTATTCCTGGTAGGAGAAGTAAAAGGACTTTTGCTTTTCAATACTCTCATTATGTTTCTTATTGGACTGGTCTTTTTTCTTATTACTTCTGTAAAAACAAAAAAGAGATTGGAGTGATATGAAAAGCAGAGTACTAGCGCTGATTTATAAGGAATTTTTAGCTCTTTGGCGTGATAAAAAGAGTAGGACCATTCTTATACTACCTCCTCTAACTCAGCTATTCATTTTTGCTTTTGCTGCTACGTTGGATGTAAATAATGTAACGATTGGAATTTCCAACCGTGATAATGGTGAAAAGGGATTTGAATTGGTGCAGCGTTTCCACGGATCTCCTACTTTCAGTCACATACATTATCTTCCCACATCAGATGAAATTTCACATTTCATTGACAACCAAAGAGGAGTGATGGTTCTCTCTTTAGATGAACATTTCTCAAGAGATATCGATGCGGGAAAAAATGCAGAGGTACAATTCATTTTAGATGGAAGAAAATCGAATACTACACAAATAGTTGCAGGTTATGCTCAACAAATAGTAGAGCAGTTTGTACAAGATATACGAGAAAAAGAGGGAATTGTAGGAACCAAAGTAGAGTTAATTCCCAGTAATAAATACAATCCCAATCTCATCTATCTATGGTTCACGGTCCCTGGGCTTTTAGGTATATTGACTTTGCTAGAGACTCTTGTAATTACAGCTCTTTCGGTAGCAAGGGAAAAAGAGTTAGAGACTTTTGATCAGTTGTTGGTATCTCCCCTCACTTCTACAGAAATTCTTGTTGGAAAAGCGATCCCTGCAGCTCTCATAGGACTTGCAGCGGGAACGGTCATTTTGCTAGCAGCGGTTTTCATTTTTGGTATTCCTTTCACAGGATCACTACTTGCCCTTTATACCAGTATGTTTGTCTACATTTGTACCATTAGTGGGATAGGTCTGTTTCTATCCTCTTTATGCTCTACCCAACAGCAAGCTATTCTTGCGGGTTTCGTATTTATGACTCCTGCCGTGATACTCTCCGGGTTTGCAACTCCCATTGAGAATATGCCACAATGGCTTCAATATGTGACCTACATCAATCCGGTACGATATTTCCTTATTATCTCTAGAGGACTTTTTCTAAAGGAGATGCCCATAGATATTGTATTTATGAATACCTGGCCCATGGCTATTATGGCTCTTGGGACATTGACGGGAGCTGGTTTTTTCTTTCACCGGAAACTTCAGTAGCTTCCTCGCTCCAATCTCCACCAATCGCTTTGATAAGGTCTACTGTAGATTGATATTCTTTGTTCACTCTTGAGATCCACTCTCTTTCTGCAGAGAGCTCCTCAATTCTTGCTTCTAAATATTCCATAAGATCAACAAGGCCTTTCTCATATCTAAGGTAAGATAAGGAATGTAGAGAGACTGCCAAATGGTAGGACTCTTCTAAAGCTAAAGCTTCTTCTTTACTCATGGAAACATTGGTGAGCGAATCTTCCACTTCTTGAAAAGCGGTTAGGATAGTTTGTTGGTAATTTCCCTCTGCTTGTCTAAAATTTGCCCATGCCTCTTCCAATTGAGATAGCTTTCTGCCACCATCGATTAGAGATTGGACTATATCTACACCCCATTCGACCAGGCGAGATTTCCAATCCAGAAAGCTTTTCAGATCGGGGCTGGAAGAGCCAAGTCCTCCAGTGAGGGTAAAAGCAGGAAAATAATTGGAGAGGGCTACGCCAATTAACGTATGGTTGGCCGCCATCTCTCTTTCCGCTTTTGCCACATCTGGACGTTTGGCTAAGATAGTAGAAGGCATCCCCACCGGTACAGTTGGAATCTTGATATCCCATTTCTCTTTAGGCATATGGAAATCAGATGCAGGTTTTCCGAGTAAAACAGCCATAGCATTTTCGAATAACCTCCTTTGTCGTTGTAGGTCGACTAACAATGCTTTCCGCTCTTGGAGTCTTTTTTCTGCTTGCAAAAGGTCAAGATAGGTTGAAAGCCCAATGAGATATCTCTTTTCAAAATAAGAGGTAAGCCTTGAAGAGGCTTCTACAATCTCCTCTGTCTGTTCTATTTGCTTATCTATCGTTCGCAGGTGAAAATAATAGCTTGCAAGTTCACTTGTCAAAGATAGAAGAAGAGATCGAAAGGCCTCGTGAGTTGCCTCTGCTTGAAAAAGAGCAGAATCATACTGTCCTCGTAATTTCTGCCAGAAATCGACTTCGTAACTCATAGTAAGTGGCAGAGCGTAGTTGATCTCGTGAACGCGAACTATACTCTGTAGCCCTGGAACAATCCCAGTGGGAATACCATAAAGCTCAATTAATTCTAAAATATTACTATATCTTGGTGTGAGGTTGACTTGGGGGAAAAGATCAGCCTTTTTGATGCCGGCTGCAGCTCTTGCCTCGATGACTCTCTGTAGGGCTACGAAAAGATCAAAGTTTTGGTCTACCAGTTCTTTTTCTAGCTCATTGAGTGTCTCCTCTTCGAAGATTTCCCACCAATTTTCAACTAAAGGAGTAGGAGAGGGATCTTCCCTTCCTTCTTTCCAATGGTCTGGAATTTGAGAGGTAGGTATCTCATAGTTTTTGCCCAGTTTGCAACCGGAGAAAAAAAGAAAAAATAAAATTACAAAAGGAAATTGTTTCATGATCCTTTTTGAACTACTAACAAATATAGTTAATAGTTTCAATTTTATTACGATCAATCTACTTGAAGAGTAAAAAAAGAATTTCGGTTATTCTCTTCTTTTCTGTATCATTTACTCCATGACTCATTTGGGAAATCAAATTCATTTTGCTTCACTTGGTTGTTCACGAAACCTTGTTGATAGCGAGCTAATGTTAGGTCTTTTGCTCAAAGAGGGATTTGAATATACCCCTGATCTGACTCAGGCAGATTTTTTGGTTGTCAATACCTGTGGTTTTTTAGAGGCGTCAAGGCAAGAATCATTAGAGGTGATTGGAGAATTTTTTGCCCACAAAAAACCCTCTTCTAAAGTGATTGTAACTGGATGTATGGCTCAAAAATATCCCGAAAGAATCAAAGAAAAATTCCCAGATGTACATGCGCTTTTAGGATCCGGAGATATAGAGGCTATTGTCACTGCTGTTCGTTCTGATCAATCTTTCCATGGAGTTACAAGCGCCAAAAGTTATTTGCAACAGGGGGATGTACCCAGACTCAAAACAACACCGCCTCATTATGCCTATCTCAAGATTGCTGAGGGATGTTTAAAGCGTTGTTCTTTTTGCATAATCCCTACTATCAAAGGGCATTTACAAAGTAAAAGTGAAGAACAAGTGTTACGAGAGTTTCATGCACTTTTATCGCAAGGCGTTCATGAAATTATTCTTATCGCTCAGGATTTAGGCGATTATGGAAAAGAAAGAAAAGAAAAGAGAGCTTTTGCCAATCTTCTTCGTAAAATGCTTGCATCGCCCAAGGATTTTTGGATACGTTTCCTTTATCTTTATCCGGATGAAATTGATGATGAATTGATCGAAATTATGCAATCAGATCGCAGGATTTGTCCTTATCTCGATATGCCTATACAACATGTAAGCGACGAGATGTTGCGTCTGATGCGAAGAAAAACATCAAAAAAAGATATCATAGGAAC
>CAYPKB010000104.1:5052-5561 GCA_964411185.1 uncultured bacterium | reverse complement strand
TACTAGGATTGTTCGAAGCACCTGCTTCCCAAACAGTTTCTGTAATCCAGAACCTATTAACAAGTGTTATATTCTGCCTTCAGAACAAGGCCGAGAAGAGTTAAACAAAAATATTGTGAGGTAAAGTCGTGAGCTCGGAAATTATTGAAAAAATTGTTGAGGAACTAAGCAATCTTAAAGTTACTCAATTAGCAGAACTCAAAAAAGCGTTGGAAGAGAAGTGGGATGTCACTGCTGCTGCTCCTGCTGCTGCTGTTGTAGCTGCTCCTGCAGGTGGTGGTGCTGCCGCTGCAGAAGAGGAAGCTACAGACTTCCAAGTAACATTAGAGTCTGTTCCAGCAGATAAAAAAATTGCTATCATTAAGGTAGTCAGAGAGATCACTGGTCTTGGCCTAAAAGAAGCCAAAGAGGTGGTTGAGTCTGCTCCCAAAGCTATTAAGGATAGCGCACCAAAAGCAGAAGCTGAAGAAATCAAGAAAAAGCTTGAGACAGCTGGTGCAAAAGTAACG
>CAYPKB010000104.1:0-5042 GCA_964411185.1 uncultured bacterium | reverse complement strand
TTCTTTTTTGAATTTTAGTACTTGATTTTTGAGAAAAATCAAGGTATTTTTGCATTTTCATGAGTTTTTGCCTTTATCAAATTTTTTAATATTCCCTAGACAGGAGAAAGAATGAGTACACCTCGACAAAGGGTAGGTTTCAGAGAAAAAGAAGAAATCATAGACCTTCCTAATCTAATCGAAATTCAAATTAAATCATTCGAGCAGTTTTTACAAGCCAACAAATTGCCCCACGAGAGGGAAAACGTTGGGTTACAGGAAGTCTTTAATGAAATTTTTCCTATTAAGTCCTATGACGAAAAAACTATTTTAGAATTTTTATCCTATCATCTTGGAGTCCCTAAATATGCTCCTGAAGAGTGTGTGAGAAGAGGGATTACTTATAACGTTACTTTAAAGGTTAAGTTTCGATTAACGGATGAGACAGGTATTAAGGAAGAAGAAGTCTATATGGGAACATTGCCCATAATGACGGAAAATGGAACTTTCATTATTAACGGAGCTGAAAGGGTTATAGTATCCCAGTTGCACAGATCTCCGGGAATTGCCTACGAATCTGAAAGACATCCCAAAGGAACCACCTTATACTCCTTCCGAATCATTCCTTACAGAGGATCATGGCTAGAAGCTTCTTTTGACAACAATGATTTGATTTATGTCTATATTGACAGAAAAAAAAGAAGAAGAAAAGTTTTAGCTACATCATTTATTAGAACTCTTGGCTATTCCTCTGATGCAGATATTATTGAAGAATTCTTTGACACCCACAAGGTAAAAATTAAATCGGAAAACGATTTCATCAATATCGTTGGGAAAATCCTTGCTGAAGATGTCATAGATGAAAATACAGGTTTGGTTTACGGAAAGGCTGCTGAAAAGCTCACTACAGCCATGTTAAAGAGAATGATGGATGAAGGAATTCGGTCTATCAAAATTGCTGAAGAGGCAGATGAAAGCCACCCTATCATCAAAATGTTAATAAAAGATCCAACTGACTCTTATGAGTCTGCCCTAAAAGACTTCTACCGAAAAGTTAGACCCGGTGAGCCTGCAACCTTATCTAACGCAAGGTCTGCTATGATGAGGCTCTTCTTTGATCCTAGAAGATATAATCTAGGTCGTGTGGGCAGGTATAAGCTCAATAGTAAGCTAGGGCTCAGCATGGCAGATGAAGATCTCGACATGGTTACACTACGAAGAGAAGATATTGTTGAGGCTGTGAAATACTTAATCCGCTTGAAAGGTGGTGATGAGTTTGCTTATGTAGATGATATTGACCATTTAGGCAATCGTAGAGTTCGATCTGTAGGGGAATTAGTGCAAAATCAATGCAGAATTGGTTTAGCGAGGATGGAAAAAATTGTAAGAGAAAGAATGAATCTCTTTGATTTTTCTTCTGATACTATGACTCCTGGTAAAATTGTATCCGCAAAAGGTCTTGTTGGTGTCTTAAAAGACTTTTTTGGAAGATCGCAATTGTCTCAATTTATGGATCAGACCAATCCCGTTTCGGAATTGACCCATAAAAGAAGACTCTCATGTCTTGGGCCTGGAGGATTGAATAGAGACAGAGCAGGATTTGAAGTGCGAGATGTGCATATTTCTCACTACGGAAGAATCTGTCCAATTGAAACACCAGAAGGACCAAATATTGGTTTGATTACCTCTCTATCTACCTATGCTAAAATCAATGAATTTGGTTTCATTGAAACGCCTTATCGAATCGTTAGAGATGGAGTCGTTACTGAAGAGATAGAATATATGACAGCTGATCAAGAAGAGCAGTGTGTAATAGCTCAGGCTTCGGCTGAATTGGATGAATTTCACATGTTTGCTGAACCTATCTGCTGGGCAAGATATAGAGGGGAAACATTACAGATTGAGACCGAACATGTCACTCATATGGATGTTTCACCTAAGCAGTTAGTCTCTATTGTAGCCGGATTGATTCCATTCTTAGAGCATGACGATGCGAACAGAGCCTTGATGGGTTCTAACATGCAACGTCAAGCAGTTCCTTTGCTCCTTTCTGAAGCGCCTGTTGTAGGTACTGGACTAGAAGGAAGAGCTGCGAAAGATTCTGGAGCTGTTGTAATTGCAACAGAAGACGGTACGGTAGAGTATGTCGATGGTTTCAAAGTTATTATAGCTTCCAAAGACAATCCCTTAGACAAGAAAGTCTATGAGATGAAAAAGTATCTTCGTTCCAATGCAGGTACCTGCATCAACCAAACACCTATTTGTAAAGTGGGAGATGTCGTACTAGCAGGACAGATAATTGCTGATGGACCTTCTACAGACAATGGGGAGATGGCTTTAGGTAAAAACGTTCTGGTTGCTTTCATGCCATGGTGTGGATACAACTACGAAGATGCTATCATCATATCTGAGAAGTTAATCCGAGAAGATACCTATACGTCTATTTATCTCGAAGAATTCGAAATTACCGCTCGTGATACTAAGCTTGGAAAAGAAGAAATCACCAGAGATATACCCAATATCTCAGAAGAGGCTCTAGCTAACTTGGGCGAAGATGGAATTATTCGAATAGGAGCTGAAGTCAAGTCTGGCGATATTTTAGTGGGAAAAATCACACCAAAGTCCGAAACAGAGCTTTCTCCTGAAGAAAGGCTCCTCCGAGCCATTTTCGGGGAAAAAGCAGCCGATGTGAAAGATGCATCACTTACAGCTCCTCCAGGAACAGAAGGCGTTGTGATGGACGTGAAAGTCTTCACTCGAAGAGATAGATTATCTAAAACTGATGATGAATTGGTAGAAGAGGCTTCTCGAGTCAAAGACATTCAAGAAGATTATAAGGTGAAAGAAGAAGAGATTCATTTGGCATTTCACGAAAAACTGGGTGCATTGTTGATGAATGAGACCATTCCATCTCCTATTATGCATCGAAAAACCGGTGAAATTATCCTAGAAGAGGGTGTTCCTTTATCTCAAGAGATGATTGAATCGCTGGAGAAGGAAAAAGCTGAAGATCTTATCATGGAGCATAACGAGCTTTTTGATGAGTTGAAAAGAATCTTCTTAGACTTCGAGCACCAGATGCAAGTATTGCAAACAACTCATAAGACTGAGATTGAACATGCCAAAAAAGGTGACACAGATCTCGATCCCGGTGTAATTAGACAAGTTAAGGTCTATGTAGCTACAAAAAGAACTCTCCAAGTTGGGGATAAAATGGCTGGAAGGCACGGTAACAAAGGTGTAGTCTCAAAAATTGTTCCGATCGCTGATATGCCATATACGCCCCATGGTGAGACCATCGAAATCATCTTGAACCCCATTGGTGTACCATCCAGGATGAATATGGGTCAGTTGTTAGAGACTCACCTTGGTTATGCAGCTAGAAAGGCTGGGATATTTGTTAAAACACCAGTCTTTGAAGGATTTCCAGAAGATAAAATCTGGCAGTACATGAAAGAGTCCAACTTACCTGAAGATGGTAAAATGGTTCTTTATGATGGAAGAACAGGTGAGAGGTTCGATAACAAGGTAGTAGTAGGATACATTTATATGTTGAAGCTTGGACACCTTGTTGCCGATAAAATTCACGCAAGAGCGATTGGACCTTACTCTCTAGTAACTCAACAACCATTGGGTGGTAAAGCACAAATGGGTGGACAGAGATTTGGAGAGATGGAAGTGTGGGCGCTAGAAGCTTACGGAGCAGCACATCTCCTACAAGAGATGCTTACTGTGAAGTCAGATGATGTGGCTGGTCGAACAAGAATATATGAGTCTATCGTTAAAGGAGATAACTCATTAGTCGCAAGTACACCTGCATCGTTTAACGTTCTTGTAAAAGAAATGGAAGGTCTGTGTCTGGATATTCGTCCCGAGCACATAGAAGAATAATAGATTAATCCCTGTAAGGAGATTTTGCATGGTAGAGGATGAGGATTTCACCGAATCTCAATTTGATACATTAAACATTAAAATTGCATCAGACGATGTAATTAAAAATAAATGGTCACGTGGAGAGATCAAAAAGCCCGAAACGATTAATTATCGTACGTTCAAACCCGAAAAGGGAGGGCTCTTTTGCGAAAAAATATTTGGACCTACGAAAGATTGGGAATGTGCTTGTGGAAAATATAAAAAAATCAAGCACAAAGGTATTGTATGTGACCGATGTGGTGTAGAAGTTACTCTATCTAAAGTTAGAAGAGAGAGAATGGCTCACATTGATCTCGCTGTACCAGTAGTGCATATCTGGTTTTTTAAAACTATGCCCTCAAGAATCGGTAATATATTAGGCTTGTCTACAGCTGATCTAGAACGAGTGATTTATTACGAAGAGTTCATTGTTACAGATCCAGGTAGAACTGATTTACAACGAAAACAACTCTTAAATGATAACGAACACAGAGAAGCTGTTGAGAAATGGGGCCCTGATGCTTTTGTTGCTAGAATGGGAGGGGAGGCGATTTTTGATATATTGCAGTCCGAAGATCTTGCAGCTTTAGTTCTAGAGCTTAAAGAAAAGCTTAGAAAAACAAAGTCCATGCAAGCTAGGGTAAAACTAGCAAAGAGGTTAAAAATCGTTGAGGGCTTTACCTCCTCTACAAATAAACCTGAATGGATGGTTCTTAAAAGCGTTCCTGTGATTCCTCCGGATCTGCGCCCGCTTGTACCTCTAGATGGAGGAAGATTTGCCACTTCTGATTTGAATGACTTATATAGAAGAGTCATTAACCGAAACAACCGTCTAAAGGCAATTCTTAAGCTAAAGACACCTGATGTGATCATCCGAAATGAAAAAAGGATGTTGCAAGAGGCTGTTGATGCATTATTTGACAATGGCAGACATGGACACCCGGTTATGGGAGCAGGAAATCGTCCTTTAAAATCCCTTTCAGAAATGTTGAAAGGAAAACAAGGGAGATTCCGTCAAAATCTTTTAGGTAAAAGGGTGGATTACTCTGGACGATCTGTAATTGTGGTAGGACCAGAACTACGTTTCAATCAATGTGGTCTTCCGAAGCAAATGGCCTTAGAGCTTTTTGAGCCTTTTATTGTAAAGAGAT
>CAYPKB010000103.1:0-5696 GCA_964411185.1 uncultured bacterium | reverse complement strand
GCTTTTGTAATTTTTTCCCAATTCCATCCCATATAGATAAAGAAAACCCTCAATGGGACCAGAGAGTTGATTCTTCTGTGGTGTGCAGCGGAGCATTTACCTTCGACCACTACCTTCCCAATAAGGAAGTAGTTCTAAAGAAGAATCCCCATTATTGGAATGCTGAGAATGTTGAGGTAGATACTCTTCGTATCAGCATCATTCCAGATCCCAATACCAGCCTTCAGCTATATGACATGGGAGAATTGGACATCGTCGGAAGCCAATCGCTTCCAAAAGATGCCATTCCCACTATTCTCACCAGAGATGACCTACGTATCTTTCCCATGGGTGGATGCGCATTTATTACTTTTAATGTGAACCAATTTCCTTTTACAAATAAAAAGATCCGAAAGGCTTTCACTTATGCAATGGATCGACAAAGCATCACCTCTTCTATCACAAGAGCCAAAGAAAAATTGGGAACACAGCTCATTCCACCTGTTATGGTTGGAGATACGCTCCGGAATGTAATCGTAGATAATCAACCTGAACTGGCAAAAAAATATTTCCAACAAGGATTAGATGAATTAGGAATCACAAAGGAAGATTTAGGTACTATTGTTCTCAGTCATGTTCCCTCCATTAATAAAGAGGTTGCTATAGCTGTCATAGATACTTGGCAAAAACTTTTTCACATCCCTGTTCGATTAGAAGGATCAGATTTTAAAACGGCCATCTCTAAGTTATATAGCCACAACTATCAAGTTGGATTAGTAAGTTTTATTGCCCAATACAATGATCCTATGAATATTTTTGATCTTTTTAAGTTCAAAAATAATCCGAAAAATTACCCTGGGTGGGAAGATGAAAGATATGTTTCTCTGTTGAATCAAACCAATCTTACTCAAGATCCAGCACAAAGAATCACTATTTTCAAAGAAGTAGAAGATTTTATACTTGGGGAAGCCCCTATCGCTCCTATTTATCATTTTAATTCCATTATGTTAGTGAATCCTCGAGTGAAAAATTTTGGTGTTCCTCCTGCAGGATATATGCGTTTTGATCAGGTGAAAATCGAAATATGACTCTAGAAAAGTTCGCTCTAGATCTGCAAAACTTGGAACAGATGCCTTTCTATCCTGTTCCCGCAGCGCTACAGATAGAACCATCCTTCCCAGAAGTAGATACCCAAAATTTCTCCTTATTTCTCTCTTCGATAGAACAACACATTGAATTTCTATTACCTGATTCCATTCGTGAACAACTGTTATATCAAGAGGATGAAGATGCTCTTCGAGGGACTTTCTCAAGGCTGAGTAAATTGCTTCCTCTTTTCAAACATTCTTCTCTACAGAAAACGCCGACTACTATTTCTATTTCAGCCTTTTGTTTGGCTGATTTCACCGAAGGAGTAGGAAGATATATTGGAGATATGTTGAGCCGCTGGCTTATACCTGGGAAGCAACTTATCTTAGTGGGAAGCAGATCGATCGCATTTCGTTTTGTCAAATATCCTCAGCAAGAATTCTTTTTCAATGAATATCTTATTCCTATCAAAGAAGAAAATGAGATGGAGATCATAAAAAGTAATATAGGAAATCTTCTTAATGAACTGAGGATTACAATTTTAGCTGTCTATTACGCAAGATATATTGTCTCCATTAAATCCTTGTCTTTGGAACAAAAAACGGCAATGATCCAAGAAAATATCTCCTCCTTGTTAGATAGCCCCGGAAAAATTAAAGATAGCAATATCTTCGATCAAATGCAGCAATTCCTAATTAAGCTTTCTGCTGAAGAAAAGTTTCACCAAGTGAAGCAAAATATAGCTTACCTTCTACACACAAGACCTAAAGCCTTCGACCGTGATGTCTTTTATGAAGTAAGGCATTTCATGAATGCCTTCAAAGACAAATTTACCGCTTCGAGAAATCCTCGGCATGTGAGTAGAGTTATAGCTTTCCAATACCTATTCAAAAAAACAATTCTTTTCAAAGTAGAAAAAGAACCCCAAGAGAGACACTTGAGTGTGAAACTATTGAAGACCCACATTCAAGTTGCAAATACTTCGAAAAAGGTGCTTGGGATTCTTATTACTATGCATATGCTAAAAGAAACAGAACGTTTTGACAAAAGGCATATTCTAGATGCAATCATTGCGATTATTGGAGAGGTAGATTACATCCAAGACTCTTTTACAAAAGAGCTGAGTAATGATTCTGTCAATTCTTATTACCTTGAAATTGATCTTTTCCATATCTCATTTGATCAATTAAAAAAGCTGAAACAGCTATTACCCAAAGAACTCAAAGACCGAGTTGAAAGTGTGGTACACCCTACTTTTATGCCTAGAAATGATGAAGAGATCATGAAAAATATCATCATTTTACATAAGCAGATACGTTTCCTTCGGGATATGCCCCAGGCAATTATCACCTACGATAGGCAGTTGGATGAGCAGATCTCCTTTCAAATCATTTTGGTACGGGTTGTCAGAGAAAACAGCCTCCCCATGGAAGAGCTCTTAGAAAAAGAGCATTTTGCCTACATTATTGATGAGATCAAACCATTAGGCTATTTAAAGCACAGACACCCCAAAGAAGCTGTTATCTTTCGTATATTTTTGAATAAAACTCGCTTCTTTCGGAAAGATTTTTCTCTAGATCTTCATAAAGCAAGAAACCAGGTAGTTCAAAATTTACGGAAAATGCTGGGTGAATTCAGAGATTATAATGGTGGAATGATCGTAAAACAAAATGAAGCTTTAGAGGCCTTACGACTGATATTGCGAGAATCTGGCAAGAATAATGACTTTTTACTTGAGAATTTTTTCTATGCTATCAGACCAGGATTCATGCAAAGTATCATCCCAACTGAGATATTGCACCGCTTATTCACTATGTTAATGGAAGGCTTGGAATACGATTTTTCAACAGAACCTATGGCACTTCATATAGAGATGAAAGATAAATACTTACTAGGTATGCTATGCACTGTAGAAGAAAAAATGAAAAGCAATTTATTGAAACATCTACATCATTTTAACATACCATCCGGAAACCTAGTTACATGTAGTATGAGTCATTATGAAATTTCCTCTCTCGGCTTCATGTATCGTGAAACTTCTTTCCTCTCAGCTACCACTTTTCGAAAAGAACTCGAAACAAATTTCTATTTAGAAAACGTAAATAATTCTAGAAATATCATTAAAGGGACCATGTACTAGTTTATTCTTCCTATCGATTAGACTAATTCGCACTTCATGTTTACCTTCTCCAAGTCCATATATATAGTAAGGCCTCCACTCAGTCAATTTTGCTGTCTCTTTCCCATCAATTTCTAAACGAACTTTATATCCATCTGGGGAGAGCTCGCAATTAGAGATAAGAAAATCCAATAGAATCGGCTTTCCTGATTCCAGTTTCGTCTGATTGGAAGGCTCATTGTAGGTTAAAAAAGGCATATAGAGATGTATGGGAAAATTTCCTTTTTCACCTACATAAAAAGCTCTCGCTTCGAATACCTGATCTCCTTTAAGAGACTCTCCATAAGATCGACAGGGAAAGACACGCACGGTATGGAGCCCTTCATCCAGTGTATAAGGTAGGGCAAATTTATAATTGGATTCATAAAAATTACCATCATCATCATATGCATCTATACTGGGACCATTGAAAGGATAGTAAGGGTTATCATCTACTACTACCCGTAATGTCTGTCCTAGAGGTGAATTAGAAATGGCTAACCTTCTTCCATAAATGGAATCTGTTCCAAGAGAAAAACCACGCAAACGAATTTGTGTGTATACGGGATTTTTTTTGACCAAACTCTCTTTTTCAGGAAAAACGAGTGTTAATTGGGCCGCCTCCGGCTCCGGATACTCTTCCATTCTTACAACCCTTACATATCCATCTAACGGATAAGCAAGAAGTGTCAGAAAAGAGAAAAAAAATAGGTGGAATAATCTCATCCGACGCATTACCTGTATGTCCTCCCTCATTTTTCCTCTTTTTGAGCCAAAACTCTTTTTTCTGCAAAAAAAATAATCAGAGAGAAAACTCTAGATAAAGATTTATTGAAGATATAAAGAAAATTTTGTAAATTTCGACCCATTTTCAAACGGAAGGTTTATTCATGCACACCATAAAAAATCTCTTAGTTTTTTGTACTTTGTTTATTTCTCTATGCAAACCTCTAGCCTCTACTGAGTCATCTCCAAAAGAAGTTCACATCGTAACGATCCCCAAATCAGGTACCCACCTTATTCTGAGGGTATGGGATTTGCTAGCAGAAGCAGGATATAAATATCCTAAATTCTGGATGCATCCTCATTTTTTGCAATCCCCTACAAGAACTAATATAGAAAAGTTCAAAGAGACTTTTTCAGAAAAGAAAATCTTCATGATACGAGATCTTAGGGATGTTTATGTATCGGCTACTTTTTGGTTAGATCAGATGTTTGAAGATATGACTGCACCAGAACATCGTGTTAGAGATTGGCTTCCAAAATGGAGTGAGGCAACTTTTCAGGAAAAGCTGGTGCAGTTAATTGACGGCTCACTAGTCTTTGATAATCCCATATCTCTGATCAACTTCAATATTTTTGCTTCTCTTCCCTCTCTTATCCATCCCGACTCCAATACACTAGTAATCCGATTTGAGGATCTCGTAGGTGAGAAAGGAGGCGGAGATAATCAAAAGCAACTAGATACCCTACAAAGAATCTTTGATTTTTGCGGATATGATATTCCGGAAGAGACAAAATATTTTGTGGCTGCCAACTTGTTTGGAGAATCCTATACCTTCCGAAAAGGGGTGATTGGCAGTTGGAAAGATCACTTCAACCGTAAAGTAAAAGCACATTTCAAACAGAAGCTGGGCGGTGCCCTGATCCTTATGGGATATGAAACTGATTACAATTGGTAATTTGTCTTGTCAATTAATAAAAGCTTTGTTTCGATGCAGTTAGATGAGATCAAACAAAGCTTTTCTATTTTCCATAGCTGTTATTGCTACCTTATTGGGTCTTTATCTCATTCCTTTTGAAGAAACACCGTTAATCACACCAAGAAACAATCTTTCATATAATCCATACCGTGCAGGTCCACCTCAAAATCTCATCAATATTCAAATCACTTTTATGGATCCTGAAAATGATGTACAAGGTGTGATTGAATCAGCCACTTTCGATGGAAAACCTGTAGAATTACAATCCCCTAATCCCACAAGATTGAGAGCCACTATTTATCCCAGAGTAGAACCAGGCACCTATGAACTATCTTGGACTGTTAGGAAAAATAGTGCAGTCTGGCCCCAAACTCTTTCCAATAACAAAGAGATCACTATCACAAAACAAGATCAGTGGATGGAGATTCTTGTCGAAGGGAATTCCATCACCATCCAATAAAAAAAGACTCTTTGAACTCTCAAAATCTTCCACTAGAAAATGACCAGAAAATTCACAATTATTTCGCTTGTAAATTAAAAAAAAATCCCATAAAAATTTTTAGCGAATTAAAAAATAGTGAATTTTCGATGGCCTCTCCTATATCTTCCTTTTTCAATCCCTTTTCTACTCCTTTTAGTCAGCTTCCTGAACTACTCAAAAAGCCTTATCCCATATTGACCGCCATTCAAGAAAACGATAAGGAAAAAACAAAGAAGATTTTACAAGAGGTTGATTCTCTCGATGCAAGCTGGTCCAAAGAGCGGAA
>CAYPKB010000102.1:0-5744 GCA_964411185.1 uncultured bacterium | reverse complement strand
CTGATTTTTCCTCAACAAGAGGTTTTTCCACTTCTATGGTTTGCGGAGAGGTAGGTTTGTGAAGCTGCATCTTTTTTTCTAAGCTTTGTTCTACCTTCTTCTCTTCTGGACGTGCCATCTCAAATCGGAAGAGATCAGTAGCAATATTTTCTTTCATTTTTTGAGAAAGAGTATCAAAGAGTAGAAAGGCCTCTTCTTTGAACTCTATCAAAGGGTCTTTTTGTCCTACCGCTCGTAGATGAACATCGGAACGTAAATGGTCGATAGCTAAAAGGTGTTCTTGCCAAAGAGAGTCAATTCTTCGCAGCATAATACTTCGAATCACTTCAGGAATGATACCCTCTAATCTTCCCTCTTCCATAAGAAGATCTGGACGCATCTGCTGAATCATCTCTTGTTGAATGGCAAGTTTTTGCTCTAATGCTGTGGTGAGTTTTTCTATAATGGTAGACTCTAACTCCTCTTCTGCAATCTTTTTGCAATCGAAACGGACAGGATAATGTCCCATCAAATAGTCGGAAAGGGTAGCAATATCTTTGCCGCTTTCTTGGAAATGGAGTAGAGCTTTTTGTATTGCTAGAGAGAGGATCTCCTTGGCAAGTGATATAGGATCCTCTGCTTGCAGGATTTCCATGCGGAAGGAGTAGACCTCTTCTCTTTGCTTATTCATTACATCGTCATACTCCAGCGTATACTTACGCATGGTGTAATTTCTCTGTTCTACTCTTTTTTGGGCTGTCTCAATAGATTTATTCAACACTTTAGCTGAAATAGGTTCTCCTTCGGGTGGTCTAAATCGCTGTAAAAGAGCGGTCATTCTGGGAGAGGCAAAAAGGCGAAGCAAAGAGTCTTCAAATGAGATAAAAAATTTGGAAGATCCGGGATCGCCTAATCTTCCGCTTCTTCCTCGAAGCTGTCTGTCGATTCTTCTAGAGTGGTGCCTTGTCGTACCAATTACGTGTAAACCGCCATAGCCAATTGTTTCTGCTTCTAGTTTGATATCAGTACCTCGACCTGCCATATTGGTAGCTATGGTGATAGCTCCTTTTTTTCCTGCATTGGCAATGACTTCCGCTTCAGAAGCATTATGTTTTGCATTCAGGACGGTGTGAGGGAGTTTATTTTGTCGTAAAATTCTGGAAAGCTTTTCCGATACTTCCACCGATTCTGTCCCTATGAGGATCGGTCTTCCTTGCGTATGGATCTCTGTAATCTCTTTGAGGATAGCATGATACTTTTCTCTTTCGGTCATATAGATTTCATCATCGAAATCTTTTCGTATACATTTTTTGTAGGTAGGAATTTCCAAAACATCTAATTTATAGAGTTCTTTGAACTCATTTGCCTCTGTCATGGCAGTGCCTGTCATTCCGGCCAGTTTCTCATACATACGGAAGTAGTTTTGCAAAGTGACAGTAGCATAAGTTTGCGTCTCACCCTGGATTTTCACCTCTTCTTTTGCTTCGATAGCTTGGTGAAGTCCGTCGGAAAATCTTCTCCCGGGTTGAGGTCTTCCTGTATTTTCATCGATAATGATCACTTTCTGATCTTGGACAATATAATCGACATCTTTTTCCATTAATAGATGGGCTCTAAAGAGTTGACGCAGATTATGTGCCCTTTCTTTTCTTTTCGCATCTTCTTCTCGAAGAGAAGATTTCTGCTTCATTTTTTCCTCTTCAGAAAGATCCAAAGCATCGATCTTTGCATACTCATCTCCAAGGTCAAGCATAACAAAGTCATCGCCTTCCATCTCCATGAACTGGTTCCATGTAGCAATACCGAGGTCTGTCAATTCATATTCATTGGCTCTTTCATCGACTACAATATAGAGAGAGGCTAGAAGATTGGCTTTTTCTTCTTTATTTTGATCGGAATAAAAATAGGTTTCCCACTGATCAATTTTGGCTCGAAGGTCAGGATTTTCTCTGATTCTTTTTAGCACCTTATTGCGGGGGGTACCTTTACTTACCAGCCAGAGTTTTTTTAAGGCATCTTCGCCTCCTTTAGAAGGGAGCTTTTCTTCCGAGAAAAAACCGAGGGTTTCTAACTCTTTTCTCGAATCGGTTGCCAATTTAGAGCAGAGATCTCTCTGTTTTTTTACTATGTGGGCTACACCATCTTTCAATTGGTCATACATCTGTCTGGAAACAGAAGAGGGACCGGAAATAATAAGAGGTGTTCTTGCTTCATCAATCAAGATGGAGTCGATTTCATCGACGATGGCAAAATAGTGGCCTCTTTGAGAGAGCTCCTCTTTATGCATGATCATCGAATGGTCTCGCAAGTAGTCAAAGCCAAATTCAGAAGCAGTTCCGTAGACAATGTCTGCTCTATAGATCTCTTTTCTATCGTAAGGCGAGACATCATTAGTGAGAGCTTTCACGCTAAGACCTAAATAGGTAAAAATCGGTCCTATCCATTCACAATCTCTTTTAGCGAGATAATCATTTACCGTAACTAAGTGGACAGGCTTTTGTGTAAGAGCATTTAGGTAAAGCGGCATGGCAGCTGTAAGTGTTTTTCCTTCTCCTGTTTGCATTTCAGAGATGGATCCATAGTGCATGGCAATAGCACCTATGATTTGTACATCATAGGGAACCATATCCCATTTCTGGTTGTAGCCGGATACATGTACCTCTGTTCCACACAAACGCCTACAAGTATTTTTCACAACTGCGTAGGCATCTACCAGAAGATCATCTACCGTTTCACCATTTTTGATCCTCTCTTGAAATTGAAAGGTTTTGGCTTGCAGCTCTTCATCAGAAATAGATTGTAGTTCTTTTTCTTTTGCATTGATCTGCTCTACTATGCGTTCATATCGCTTTACAGTTCTACTTTGGGCAGTTCCAAATATTTTCTTTAACAGTCCAAACATATATTTCTCTTTGACCTAGGTCCTCTTACATCAAAAACATTATATAATAGATGGTTATATCCCTTCAAAGAGTAATCCCCAAGAGGAAATCGTGCGATTGCTACAAAAATATTTTCTTGATAAAGCTATGATTGCTCAAATGGGGATAGGATCTCTTTTTTTGCGGTTCCAACGAGCTAGTGGAATCTTTTGCAAGATCTCTCAAATGATATCCAAAAATAATATGATTGAGATTTTCCCGAAAGACGATTCAAAGAAGTTATTACATCTCTTAAAAACCTATGATAAGAATATTTTTAGTTGGATGCGTTATTTTTACCCTGACTTCAGAATAATCTGAGAGGCTTATGCCTAAGCAGAGTTTCCTCTGATTGTAAAATATACTCCGCTAATTTATGAGCTCTTTCTTGAAGAGATGAATGAAAAGTTTTTCCTACCACCTCCTGCCATTTTCTGTTTTGTAGGAATGTTGCCACAAGATCACGATTGGGATTTGCTTGCTTGAGGATCACTCCGAGAGGAATCTGCGAAAAATCTGTAAATGGGTCTTGTTGAATTAAGGATTGCATGGCCTGTCGCGTAACAGCAATGGTTAACTCCTTCTCGATTGCATCTGCGGAAACCTCTTTCCATCTTTCATTGTCCTCTATAGCTTTTACAATTTCATAAGCATTTCCCTGCAAAGCTTTGACAAGTATGTTTGCAATCTGATCGGTTTGCAGCTCTTTCCATCTACTGCTTTGCATAATAGCTACAAAACAAGCTGGTATATTGTTCTTAGCTATGATATATACAATTTCAGCGATCTCGAAAAGTCCAAGTTCTTTCCATCCCTCGCTGTTTGTAATAGATGTTGCAATTACTTGTGGGCTCATTCTTTTTTCATTTGAAAACAAAGTTGAGAATTCAGATGAAAGCCATCTTTCGTTGGTTAGAATACTCTTAATAAGGGTGTCCGAACCGTTTTCAGCTGCGGCTGTAAGAGCAATAGCTATATACAATAAGTCGATCTTTTTCCATTTCTCGCTTTTCATAATAACGGTAACAACTCTTTCTGCATTATATTTGACGGCTTGAAGAAATAGATCTCTGATAAAATCCGGAGGGGAAAATTCCATTGATTGCATAATCAATGAAAAAGTAGCTTCTGCATTGTTTTTAGTAGATTCGATAAGTGCTAACGCCATAAAGTCACGAGAGATTTCATTAGATCTTTCCTTTTTCAAGATAGCAGAAACAATGGCACCTTCATTCATTTTGGCAGCCTTGATGAGTGCTGGTATCTCATCTCTTTCATCTTTTTTGTTGCTTATCCTAAATATTATCGACGGATCAGATGACCCATGGTAATCAAAGGTAAACCGTCGAAATAGTTGGAGAGAAGGGGGAGAGTCTTCCTGTATCACAAAAATTTCTGTTGTAGGAGATAGATCTTTGCTCGCCTCTGATGCAGAGGTTCCTATTGTAGTTGGCATGCGCTTTTGTTCAGAGCGATCTTTTGCAGAAAAAAACTTTTCTTGAATGATAGATTCTAACTTTCTACATTGCGAACGATTCTTTACAATATGATTGATTGTTTCATGATAACTTTTTGGTGAAGAGACATTTTCAGTAGATCCTTGCCAAACATGGATGGATACTAAAATAGGCATAATGGCTCGAAAGAGTGATTCTGATTTTTCTTCAGTAGACAAGTTTTCAAAAATTCTAATGTGTATGATTCCAGTAACGGGGAGTTGCCAATAGGGTTTTACAGGATCCTGAGATGCGGAGGATCTTTCGGAATTATCTATTTTTTTCTCCGATTCATCTTCACTTACTTGGATGAGTGGAGAAGATGGTTCTTTCTCTCTTTTTTTTTCGTCAATCGATGGAAGAGCTCCATATTGTAAATATAATGAGCCTGAGACGCTCTTTTGTGGTGAATATGTAAGAGCATTCAGATATTTTTTTGTGGTATCAAAAAAAGAGCTCTTTTCAAAATCTCTTCTAAGCTGGGAGGCTACTTCCTTATATATTGAGTATATTTTTTTCTTTTCTTCACGAAGGGTTTGCAAGTCAATTCTAGCGGGATTTTTTGTAAGATCTTGTATGACAAATGCCAAATTTTTTTCCGTTTCATTGGAAGTAGAAGGGGCATTTGTTTGGAATGTAGTTAGACAGAGACTCATTGGAAACTCCTTTATATACGGTGCAATCGGCGAGAAGCATAAAGATAAAAAAGAAATAGCTATACAAATTTTTTTATATGGGTAATGATTTTTCTCTTTTCATACAGTGCCCCCGCCATGAAAAAGTGTCCTTGTACAAGCGGTAAATGTTATATCTATTGTTGTCAGCCTTTTCACAAGGGTGTATTACCCAAGAGTCCGGGAGAGCTCATGCGCTCTAGATATTCTGCTTATGCCTTGGGCCTTTCGGATTATATTATAAAAACTACCCATCCAGAAAATCCTCTGTATGAAAAGGATCTTGTAGAATGGAGATCATCTATTGATGCTTTTTCTAAAAGTAGAGCTTTTATAGGACTGGAAATTCATGAAGAGTTTCTTTTGCAAGAAAATGAGGGTGTGGTGATTTTTACTGCACGATTAGAGGTGGCGGGTAAAGATCACTCTTTTACAGAGAAGAGTATCTTCCGAAAGAAGGGAAAAGAGTGGTTATACTGGCTAGGAGAAATCCTTTCCTGAAAATGCTCTGTGTAGAAAATGACTCCTCTCTACAGGGAAAACAAATATCCGAAACCCAAATCAGCTCTCTTGAAAGATTGCTGATTCTGGGTGATTTAGCGAGAGAATATAGGAGTGGTAGCTTATAGATTTTATAAGGGGTTATTTTCCTCATCCTCTTTCATTTTTCTATC
>CAYPKB010000101.1:0-5800 GCA_964411185.1 uncultured bacterium | reverse complement strand
GAAGGTTGCTCATGAGATGGGAAAGAAAACCAGATGCTTGGAATGCTTTTGCTCTTCTAGGGATTATTTACATGTGGATAGAAAATTTATTAGGATAGGTTCAAGAAAGAACAAATACAATAATTCTAAAAAATTTTATTTTAGAACTTTTTTTCTCTGATTTCCTATACTTCGTTTATGAAAAGATATCTTTTTGACAACAAGGCTATTTCCAGATTTCCTACAAGAGAAGTCTCTGTTGGAAAAGTGAGGATGGGAGGGAAAAACCCGATTCGCATCCAATCCATGATTACTACCAATACCAATGATATTGAGGGATCTGTAAATCAAATCCAAAGATTGGCCGACAAAGGCTGCGAAATAGCAAGAATCACGGTCCAAGGCAATAGAGAAGCCAGAAGTTGTGAGCAAATAAAAAATAGATTACTACAGCTTGGTTATACTATTCCCCTTGTAGCTGATATCCATTTCTATCCGCCTGCTGCTATGACCGTGGCTGATTTTGTCGAAAAAATTCGTATTAACCCAGGTAACTATTTAGATAGAAGAGCTACTTTCAGAGAGGTTGCCCATACTGAAGAGAGCTACCAAGAAGTTTTAGCCAAAATTGAAGAGGGGTTTTCTCCTTTAGTAAAAAAATGCAAACAATTGCATAGAGCGCTTCGTATCGGAACCAACCATGGCTCACTTTCTGATCGCATCATGACTAAGTATGGTGATACCCCTAAGGGGATGGTTGTTTCAGCCATAGAATATGCAGAAATTTGTCGGAAATATGGTTTTCATAACTTTGTGTTTTCTATGAAATCTTCCAATCCCTTGGTAATGATAGATGCTTATCGATTACTTGTTGAAGAGATGAAAACACGGGGATGGGATTATCCTCTTCATTTGGGAGTCACTGAAGCGGGTGAAGGAGAGGATGGAAGAGTAAAGTCTGCAGTAGGAATTGGAACCCTATTATTAGATGGCATCGGAGATACTATCCGAGTATCTCTTACAGAGGATCCATGGAACGAAATAGATCCCTGCAAACAGTTAATTGCACTTACAGAAAAATATCGAAAGGAGTCGGAGAGTTTTGTTCCTATTTCCAATGAGCCTATTGCGCTGCCTCATCCAAAAAAAGAGCTCTCTTCTCATTTCCCTGCCGTAGGCACAGTGGTTCTACCACTAACAGAAAAAGATATTATTGAGGGAAGATTGGAGAATCTTTTCAAAGATAAAAAAAATCTCTATCCAGATGCTATTTTACTTCCTCATTATTCACCTCAACTTTTCTCTTTACTAGAGGATAGCCTTTCTAAAGGTCTACATATATTGATTGAAAAAAAAATCGATGCCACAAAAAGCTTGATCTACCCTTTGGGAAAAGAAGGGAAAGTAATGACAACTGGTCCTGTGGGATTACAAATCTTTTCTTCCCATGTCAAATCCGAGATAGAAAGATATAAGCCTGACTTTCTCATCTTCCACCCTAAAAGACACACCGTACAGGAAATTCGGGACCTTGTAACAGAGCTGCCCAGAGAAATCCCTATAATCTTAGGATCTACTTTTTTCGACCCTGAAACAGTGATTATCGAAGCAGGAGCTATTTTCGGTTCTCCATTGTGCGATAATTTGGTATCTGGTCTTCTTTTGGACTCTCCTTTAGATCCATTGGAAAACTATCATCTTTCTCTATCTATTCTTCAGGCTGCAAGAATTAGACTTTCCAAAACTGACTTCATCTCCTGTCCCAGTTGCGGTAGAACTCTATTTGATCTACAAGAGGTCACAGAAAGAATCAAAACAAAAACAGCACATCTACCAGGTGTTAAAATTGCCATTATGGGATGTATTGTCAACGGCCCAGGAGAGATGGCAGATGCAGATTTTGGCTATGTAGGTTCAAAACCTGGTAAAGTAGATCTTTATATCGGAAAGGAGTGTGTAGAAAAAAATATTGACTTTGCAGAAGCTGACGAGCGGCTTATCGATTTGATTAAATCAGAAGGAAAATGGGTGGAACCTCAACCACTTCTTGTGAAAAATTAATCATTCTATTGTGATCTAAAATTTACCTTTTTTTACTAATCATGGTATAGTAGAACCCCTATGGCACCTTATGATCCACAATACGTTGAAAGTAAATGGCAAAAATTTTGGGAAGAAAAGAAAGTTTTCCAAACTGATATAGATCCCAATAAACCTAAATATTATGTACTGGACATGTTTCCCTATCCCTCCGGAGCAGGCCTTCATGTGGGACATGTAACTGGATACACCGGTACAGATATCCTTGCTAGATTTATGAGGCAAAAAGGGTTCAATGTAATTCATCCTATAGGATGGGATAGCTTTGGCCTGCCTGCCGAACAATATGCCATACGTACAAACACCCATCCTCGAGTGACAACAGAGAAAAATATAGCTAACTATAAAAGACAGTTAAAAAGATTAGGATATAGCTACGATTGGAACCGAGAAATCAAAACCTCTGATCCTGATTATTACAAGTGGACACAATGGTTTTTTACCAAGCTGTATGAAAAGGGATTGGCTTATGAGGCAGAAATCATGGTCAATTATTGCCCAGCTCTAGGTACAGTCCTAGCCAATGAAGAGGTGCATGAAGGGAAGTCAGTAGAGGGAGGATTTCCTGTTGAGAGAAGACCTTTACGCCAATGGCTCTTAAAGATAACTGCCTACGCAGAAAGATTGCTTACTGATTTGGAAGAGTTGGATTGGCCGGAACATGTAAAAAAATTACAAAGAAATTGGATTGGCAAAAGTGTGGGAGCCAAAATCCAATTCAAAGAAGAGACTACTGGTAAAAATATCGAAGTATTTACTACCAGAGCAGACACTTTGTTTGGTGTTACCTTTTTAGTCTTGGCACCTGAACATCCTCTTATTGAAGAGATCATGACTCCTGAAAAAGAGAAAGAGGTAACCGACTATTTACAAAAATCTGCTCATAAAAGCGACTTGGAACGACAAGAACAAAAAGAGAAAACAGGGGTTTGGACCGGATCTTATGCCTATCACCCTGTAACAAAGAAAAAAATCCCTATTTGGGTTGCTGACTATGTCTTACCTGACTACGGCTCCGGTGCTGTAATGGCAGTTCCCGCTCATGATGAAAGAGATTTTTCTTTCGCAAAAAAATATCATCTTCCTATCCAACCCATCTATGATCCCGATTTGAGAAAATATGAGGGAAAAGAACCTAAGGAAGAGTACCGAAAAGCTATTCTCAATGGAGAAGTCTGTTATTCTGGTGAAGGGACCATCATAGGTAGTGAACACAAAAGATTATCTCTGAATGGATTGAAAAAAGAAGAAGCTATCGATAAAGCCATTTCCTGGCTTGTGCAAGAGGGTAAGGGAGAACAAAAAGTACACTACAAATTAAGAGATTGGCTTTTCTCTAGACAAAGGTATTGGGGAGAACCTATTCCTATTTTACATTTTGCTGATGGCTCCAAACGTTCCTTAGACTTGGACGAGCTACCACTTATACCTCCTGATGTAAATGATTTTACTCCAACAGGCACTGGAGAGAGTCCTCTTGCCAAAGAGAAAGAGTGGGTAGAAATAGAAGATCATAAGAGAGGAAAAAAAGCCTTCAGAGAAACCAATACCATGCCTCAATGGGCTGGATCTTGTTGGTATTATCTTCGATTTATTGATCCTCATAATCATAAGGCCCCTTTCAGTAAAGAGGCTGAATCCTATTGGATGCCTGTAGATACCTATGTAGGTGGATTAGAGCACGCTGTTCTACATCTTCTCTATGCAAGATTTTGGCATAAGGTTTTCTATGATATGGGCTTAGTTCACACTAAAGAACCTTTCCGAAGATACCAAAATCAAGGTCTTGTTACCGCTCCTTCCTATCGAAGAAAAGAGGGTGGATATGTTGCCCCTGAACAGGTGGAAAAACGAGAAGGAAAGTATTATGACCGGTCATCTGGAGAAGAACTAATCTATCAGATTGAAAAGATGTCCAAATCGAAACTCAATGGTGTCTCACCTGATGAGGTTATAGACGAATATGGAGCCGACACACTTAGGTTATATGAGATGTTTTTGGGCCCATTTGATAAAGAGAAAATCTGGAATCAAGATGCTGTAGTAGGATGTCGTAGGTTTTTACAACGATTTTACGATCTCGCCCATAGTGAAAAATTAACAGATGAGACTACAGAAAAAGGGATGGGAGCAGCTCACAGGGCTCTCTTCCTCGTTTCTCAAAAAATAGAGCAAATGGAGTTCAATACAGCTATTGCCCATCTTATGGAATTTGTAAATGAGTTTCAGCCTCTTGATGCATATCCTAAAGAAGCACTGAAAATGGTCACACAAATTCTCTATCCTTTTGCACCTCATATAGCAGAAGAGATTTGGGAACATTTAGGAGGAAAACCATCTATAATGGATCAACCTATTCCCACAGTAGATAAGAAATATCTGGTATCTTCATCTGTTACCTATATAATCCAAGTAAATGGTAGGTTACGTGGAAAAATTGAAGGCAAGAAGGGCCTAACCAAAGAAGAGCTATTTTCTTTGGCAAAAGGAGAAGAGCAAGTGGTGAAATATTTGGAAAACCCTGTAGCCAAGATGATCTTTGTACCTGATAAATTGCTGAACATCGTCACAAAATGATCCTATATGATCTTTTTCTTCTTCTTTTTGCAGCAACATCGCTTCCTAAAATTATTGCCAAAGGCAAATACCGAAAACATCTTAGTAGAAAATTAGGAGTTCAGACACCTACTCTCTCTTTAAAGAAAGAAGATAAAGTGATTTGGATACATGCTGTCTCTTTAGGCGAAACCAAAAGCGCTCTTCCTCTTTCTAAAAGCCTAAAAGAAAAATACCCTCATTATAAAGTTCTCTTCTCTACGGCAACAGTAACTGGCCTGGAAGAGGCAAAAAAACACCCTTTTTTTGATGAGGTTATTCTTTTTCCCTTAGATTTTTCATGGACCATGAAAAAGCTAGTTCGCCAAATCTCTCCCAAGCTGCTTCTTTTGGTGGAAGGAGATCTTTGGTGGAACCATCTTCGTTTTGTAGAAAAAGAGGGAGGGAAGATTATCTTAGTAAGCGGAAAGATATCAGACAGATCAAGAAAATGTTTTTCCTTTTTTCCCTATCTATTTCAGAAACTATTCCAGAAAATTGATCTCTTTTGTCTACAAGATGAAAAACAGTTGTCAAATTTTCACTCTCTGAAAATTCCTAAAAATAAGATGGTTGTAACAGGTAATCTAAAGCTAGCTCCTTCTATTCAAATTCCAAAAAAGACTGATCTAGAGAGATGGAAAGAGCAGTTTTTTATAAAAAATAATGAGCCGGTCATTACGCTTGCCTCCACTCATCATCCTGAAGAGCAATTACTATTGGATGCTCTTTCTCCTCTTTTCTCACAGCTTTCATTACGCATCTTTTTGGCACCAAGACATCCGGAAAGATTCCAAAAAGTAGAGATGCTCTTACAAGAAAAGAACTATCCCTATTCCAAGTTGAGCCATTCCACTTCTGAGAAAAAAGAGATCATTTTGATTGATACCATGGGTTTTTTACCTATCTGCTATTCTCTATCTCATCTCACGATCGTAGGAGGTACTTTCATCCCTCATGTGGGAGGTCATAATCTTCTAGAACCTAATTTTTATTTCTCGCCTGTACTTTATGGCCCCTATCACTGGGGACAACTTGCTTTGGAAAAATTTGTTACAAAATATCAAACTGGCGATAGATGCGCTTTAGAAGAACTCAAAGAGAAAATCGTAACCCTTTTAGAAGA
>CAYPKB010000100.1:0-5804 GCA_964411185.1 uncultured bacterium | reverse complement strand
ATTCGGCTTCGAGATTCTAGAATAAAAAGGAATGCGGGTAAATTGATTATTGAATCAGGTTATGCTAAACATCCTGTAGTTGGGGTTACCTGGTATGGAGCGACTGCTTACGCGAAATGGGTAGGAAAAAGATTGCCAACAGAAGCAGAGTGGGAAGTGGCCTCGTTGGGTGGTATCGAGCACCAAATATATCCGACTGGTGAGAATATAGAACGGTCACAAGCCAACTTTTTCAGTGCAGATACAACACCAGTGATGAGTTATCCACCCAATGAATATGGTCTTTACGATCTGGCAGGAAATGTCTACGAATGGTGCATCGATTGGTATGCTTATAACTACTACGAAACTTCAGCCCAAGAGCCTGATAACCCCCAAGGCCCTCAGCAAGGGGTCTACCGAGTGTTGCGCGGTGGGTGCTGGAAGAGTCTAAAAGAAGATTTGAGATGTTCTCACAGGCACCGTAATAATCCTGGAGCGGTAAATAGGACATATGGATTCCGATGCGCTGCCGATGTAACTCCGGAATGATCAGGATTTAGTTTTTTTTCCTTTTGTTTTATACTATCTCTTATGAAATTAATTTTATGTAGTCCCAGAGGATTTTGTGCCGGTGTAATACGGGCTATAGAAACAGTAGAACAAGCTATTGCTACTTGGGGGGCTCCGATTTATGTAAAACATGAAATCGTTCACAATCGACATGTAGTTACCAGACTGGCGCAACTAGGGGCTATTTTTATAGAAGATCTGGCAGAAGTCCCTGAAGGTTCTAGAATTATTTATTCAGCACATGGGGTCTCTCCTGCCATCCGAGAAGAGGCAAAAGCACGAAATCTAATTGAAATTGATGCTACTTGTGGCTTGGTTACTAAGGTACATTCAGCTGCGAAAAGGTATGCTGGTAAGGGGTATCATATTTTACTAATTGGCCATAAAAACCATGTAGAAATTGTAGGAACCAAAGGGGAAGCTCCAGAAGTTACTACTGTCATTGAAACCGTTAAAGATGTTGAAAAACTCCAATTTCTCCCATCTCAAAAGCTTTTTTATCTTACCCAGACTACATTGAGCATAGATGATGTAGAACTCATTGTAGAAGCATTAAAGAAAAAGTATCCGCATGTTGAAACTCTACCCTCTTCTTCTATTTGTTACGCAACGACTAACCGACAATATGCTTTGAAGAGTGTATCCAAAAAGGCTGATTTAGTACTTGTTGTAGGAGATCCGACCAGTTCCAATTCTAATCGACTATGTGAGATTGCTAGAAATGCCGGCAAGCCAGCTTATCTCATTAATGAAGAGGATCAAATTCAGAAGGAGTGGTTAAAAGAAGTAGAGACTATAGCTCTTTCCGCGGGAGCTTCCACACCTGAAATAATTGTGGATAGCTGTATAGAACGTTTGAAAGAATATGGAATCAAAGAAATAGAAGAGCATGTAGAAATAGAGGAAAATGTAGTCTTCTCTCTTCCAAAAGAGGTGATGGCTACCACCAACTTCACCTCTCATTCATGACAAGATAGAAACTGGCTAGAGAAGCAATTAGATCTTTCACTGAAAAATAGAGAAAACAAAGATACAAAACTAGAGCAGGTGGGGAGTAGAAGATCAAATCCACACTTTTCGATTGGAAGACAAGATAGAAAAAAAACCCGCCACCTATTCCTACTGCATATAAATGATTACGTTTTGCTATCAGCTCTTTCAGTAATTGAGTGGCCCTTACATTTTGACCTCTTACTACGTTATTAAGTAGATTTTCTCCTATAAGTGGAAATAAAAGAAGGATCCCAAGCTGGTCAACGGTAACAACTTCTCTCCGATTTGGCCATGGTATAACCTGGTGGTTTATCCCAGCTTGTACTATTTCAGCTTGCTCTATCAAATCAGAAAATGCTTGCTTTGCCTGGTTGAGCAGAATAAGAAATAGCAACTCAAAAAATATAAAAGAAATATTACTTTTTTCTCTTAGATCCTTACGCATGATTCGAATAATAGGTGGAAGGAAAATGAGAGTATAGATTAGTAGTTTTCTCTTGATTCGAAGATCTTGGACAATGAGGGGATTTATTCTATATCCAGAGGCTATCTGGATACTTATATTCATTTCTGCTATTCCAGGAAAAAGAGCCAAGGAGAAAGTCTCTGTAATTTTCTCTTTCGTAAGATGATGCTCTTCACTTCGCAATAACTGATTATATTTTCTTATCACTTTTTTACTAGATCTAGCGGACAGAAAGCACCCTCCCATAAAGATTCCACTAGAGATCAAGATATCTCTCCATCTCCTGTCAAAAGTGGAGCTAGATAAAAGAGAAATGCTTTTTCGGGCAAAATAGAAAAAAGAGGCAGAAGTAACCGAAGAGTAAATATGAAATTTATTTCGTTCCTGTATCAGTTCACATAATGTCTGAAGAATCCTCGCATTGGGCCTTTCCTCTCTTCTTATCTCTTCGAATAACCTTTCAGCTGCACCATGAACAAATGTTAGTTTGAGAGGTGTAATGAACATGAAAAGACCCATTGAGAAAAAACAAATCTTAACAAAACGTTAACATTTAGTAAAAAATATTTCAATCAACCAACACGATATCGTATGGCTCTAGATCCATAGCAAGATTTTTGACTTGTGATATATAGCTTCTGATAATCATAACCCCGGCAAAAGTCCAGAATCCAGTCATCATAGTCACCATATGGGTTTCTAATTTCACGGGAGGGTTACTATAAGAAGAGAGGGCATCAAAAAAAACTGGAGCTATGAGACTGACGCAAAAAGCTGTGAAATGTAATTCGTTTCTTGCCCTGATAAGTTGTGATAATTTTTTTAATTTCTCTTCGTCTGGATCTAATTGATTTCTCTCTTCCGTATATAGTTTTTCTGCTACTCCGGGAATGAAAGCCAGACCTCTAGCTGTTACTTGCATATTGTACCTACGAATGAAGAGCTATTTTATCTCTGGCTGGGAATTTTTTAGGAGAAGAATCTAGGGAAAGAATATGGTTTCCAAATTCACTTGCGTGAGTTTTGTTGTGTGTGATGAAAAGATATCCCAAAGAGAATTCTCTCTGGAGTTTTGTAAGCAGTGATAATATAGTCTTCTGATTTACCTCATCCAAAGAGGAGAGCACTTCATCTAAAATCATGACTTTAGGACGCAAAATCAAAGTCCGAGCTAGACAGACCCTCTGTCTTTCTCCTCCACTTAGCTGGTGAGGATATTTATCTAAATAATAGCTAGGAAGTGAAACGGCATGTAGATAGGATCCGATATCAACAGAATTTTTTGCTACATTATGAATGAGCAGAGGTTCTTGTAGAATGGTTTTAATCTTCATGAGAGGATTAAGAGAGGTATGAGGATTTTGAAAGACAAGCTGCATTTTTTTTGCTAACTCTTTCCGAGAGTAAGAGGATAGAACTCTTCCTTCCAGAAAGATTTCTCCTCTATCCGCTTGATCTATTCCTACTAGAATCTTTGCCAGTGTAGATTTTCCTGATCCTGATCGACCTACAATCGAAAGAGTTTCTTGTGGGTAGAGTGAAAAAGATAGCTCTGAAAATAGCACTCTATTATCAAATCTTTTGGAAAGATTTTTTACTTCGAGTAGTGGTCCCATGATTATTTTTTACCGTTTTTATAATGTGGCCCTTTTCTAGCAGGAGATATCTATCACATAAGGAGGTGATAGATTGTATATCATGCGAGATGAAAAAAACAGAAAGAGCATATCTTTTTGCCAAGTTGTAAAGTAGAGAGAGAACCTCCAAATGGAGTTCTTCATCCAATGCAGTAGTAGGTTCATCTGCTATAAGTAATTTTGGCCTACAAGAAAGAGCTATTGCTAGACAAACTCTTTGTTTTTCTCCTCCACTTAGTTGGTGAGGATATCTATCAAGCAGATGTTCGATTTCTATAAAATGGGTAAGTTCCTCTATCCACTCTTCTGTTTTGCATATTTTATGAAACAAGGGAGCTTCAAAAATCTGATGTTTGATTTTTTTAGCAGGATGCAATGCAGAAAAAGGATCTTGAGCTAAAAAACCCATTTCCTTACCTCGAATTCTTCCTATTGTATTGTCAGAAAAATCCAGTAGATTCTGTTCTAGGAATACAATAGATCCTGAAGAGCGAAAAGAAGGTGGGTTCAAAGAAGCTATAGCTTTGGCAATGGTGCTTTTTCCAGATCCCGAGGGTCCCATTAATCCTAAAACTTCTCCTTTAGCCATAGAGAAAGAGACTCTATCAATTATACTCTTCTTCTGACAAGCAATGGAAAGATTTGCAATAGATAGTATATTCATCGAAATTGCTCTCGTAAATCAAAGTTCTCTTGAATCGCAGCAGAAAGCAAAGTAAAACCTATCATGGCCAAAGAGATGAATAAAGAAGGAAAGAAGAGCCTCCAAGGATAATAGGCAAGGGCAGCCACCCCATCTGCTATCATAGAACCCCATGAGGTCAAAGGTGGTTGCGTTCCCAAGTGCAAAAAACTCAATACCCCCTCAGAAAAAATAGCCATTGGCACCGCTAAGCTTATGCTCATTAATAGAGAGGGAAGGGCATTAGGTAATAGGTGTCTAAAAAGGAGATGATATGAGGATGCCCCCATCGATTGGGATACTAAAATATAGTCCATGTTTTTTAACTGCAAAATGTTATTTCGCATCACTCTGGCTGTATTTACCCATCCCGTCAGTGCTATTCCCAAGATGATAGAAACAACTCCCTGTCCAACAGAACAAATCCATACAATAATGAACATAAGAGGGGGAATAGACTGAAAAATATCGAAAAAACGAGAAATAGATTCATCCACTTTTCCTCCTTTCAACCCCGCTAGCATTCCGATAGTGGCTCCTAGTAAAAAATCAATGGATACAGCTGACAAAGCGATAAGGAAAGTAATTCGTCCTCCTAAAGCAACGCAGGAGAGAAGATCTCTTCCTAATTGATCTGTTCCGAATAAGAAGGTAAAGGATGGAGGAAGGTTGGTTTTAGTGAGGTTGATATCTTGGTAGGAGTAAGAGGAAAATAGCGGTTGGAAAAAGGAAAAAAGAAAAAGAAACAATAAAATGCCTAGAGCCCAATAGAATTTTTTGGATTGAAATCTGCTATGAAACATATCTTTTTTCCTTTCGTAAAGAAGGGGTAAGGAAAAGGGTAATGAGTTCCATTATCAATCCAATGGTAAGAAGAAAAAGACTATAGAAAAGTATCATACCTATAATGATGGGATAATCTCTTGCTATGATACTCTGAACCATCCAATTTCCGATTCCTGGTATAGAAAAAATTCGTTCTATCACAAAACTCCCGGTAAAAAAATAGGTCATAATAGGAGTTAAATAGCCAAATAGAGGCACTACAGCTACAGGAAACAGATGGTTCCATAGAATTCTTTTGGAAGACAATCCTTTGGAAAAGGCGGTGAAAATATAACCTTCTTTCAATACAGATTCTGCAGAAGATTTCATCAAACGATATATTTGAGCCGTTGGAAAAAGAGATAAAGAAAAGGCAGGCAGTATAGAGTGTCTAATGGAAGAAAAGGTAGCCACCGGCAATAGATGCCATTTCATGGCTACGAAGTATTGCAAGAGAGTAGCTAGCACAAAATTTGGGATAGATAGAGCAAAAAAGAGAAAGAAAAGAGAAATCTTTGCACACTTTTTGTTCCAGGCTGAGTAGATCCCAAGGGGAATTCCTATCCCTAAGGCAAAAATGAGCGATTCTAAGCCTAATAGGAAGGTATAAGGAAGTCCTTCCATGATAATTTCAGTTACATTTTTTCCT
>CAYPKB010000099.1:0-5841 GCA_964411185.1 uncultured bacterium | reverse complement strand
TTAAGAAATCTTTACATATTCCTTATAGAGCTGCCAAAAAGAAAGAAAAGTTGAATTTAAAAAAAATAAAAATTAATTATAACCATTGAATATTAAATAATTTTATATTATAAAAAAGAAGTAAGGTAATTCTTATTTGTGAGGACTCACTATGAAAAACATTGATTTAATTGCTTTATTACTTCTTATCCTTGCTGGGTTGAACTGGGGTCTTTGGTCAATATTTGATCTAAATATTGTAGACTACGTTTTTAGCCGCACTTGGATTGATAGAGTACTTTATTTCTTTATGGGAGTAGCTGCAGTATATGCTCTATTCACCTGGAAAATTTTCAAAGTTAAATTTGGAAAAAAATAATTTTTAGATGCGGCATGCTGATCAATGTGTGCCGTTTCTACTTTTTTGATCTAAATAATTTTGCAAAAGAAGAGAGGCAGCTTGCATATCACTGGCTTCGTCTCTTTTTTTTCTTTTTACCCCGGAATCTCTAAGGAGAGTGTCAATTGATTTAGAAGAGAGTCTCTCATCAAAGAGCTCTACTTCTGTAAGTAGCAAAGAGCGAAGATCTTCTGCAAATTTTTCCACAAGCAGAGTCATATCACTTTTTTTTCCATTCAGAAGAAGGGGATAGCCGATGATTATTTTCTCTATGGAATATTCCAGTTTTTCTATGAATGAAAATATTTGCTTTGCTGAAGCTGCGCTATCTTTACCCGCAGCAAGGGTTGTAATAGGAAGAGCGATACTCGTATTTTCATCTGATATGGCTATCCCTAGTCGTTTTAGACCAAAATCTATGCAAAGATATCTTTTCATGCCAAATAGTATACCGGAATGATTCTTTATCCCGCAGACTTTTCCCTGGCAGCCCGAAGGAAGGAGACGAAAAGAGGGTGGGGAGAGAGCGGTTTGGATATAAATTCAGGGTGGAATTGGACTCCTACCATCCAAGGGTGATCCTTGAGTTCCATAATCTCTACTAAATTTTCTTCTTCCCAGATCCCTGAAAAAATGACACCTTTTGCTGAAAAAGATTCTTTGTATCGATTATTGAACTCATACCTATGGCGATGTCTTTCATGAATCTCCTCAGAGGCATAAGATGCAAAAGCTTTAGAATGAGGCATAATCTTACATCTATAACTTCCCAGCCTCATAGTTCCACCTAATTGAGGAATCTCTTTTTGTTCTTCCAAAAGACAGATGATGGGATCTTTGGCATCAGGGTTGATTTCAGTCGAAGTAGCTAAAGGTAACTTTAAGACATTTCTAGCAAACTCCACAGCCATAATTTGCATCCCCAAACAAATACCGAAATAAGGAATGCTTTTTTCTCGGCAAAAAGAAGCCGTATAGAGTTTACCTCCCCATCCTCTTTCTCCAAATCCACCGGGCACTAAAAAACCATCGCAGGCATCCCAGCGTGTTAGGTGATCACCTTTCAGCGGGACTTTCTCCGACTCGAAACATTCAATTTGCAATTTCACCTTTTGATCAATAGAGGCATGAATTAGGGATTCATAAATGGACTTGTAAGCATCTTTATGATCAATATATTTTCCTACCACTCCTATTCGTAGTTCTTCTGTAGAAGTAGATAGAATATGTACTATTTTTTTCCACGGAGAGAGGTCGCCTTTAGGAGCTTTTATTTTGAGCAATCTTAGAATTTTTCCATCCAAATCTTGCCGCTCTAGCTGTAGGGGCACTTCATAAATGGAAAGAGCTACATCAGGTTCATCAATAATACACTCTTTCGGCACATTACAAAAAAGAGATAGCTTCTCTTTGATCTCATCTTCTAATAACTGCTCACATCTACAAAGAATAATATCTGGTGCAATGCCAATAGCTCTAAGAGCTTGGACCGAGTGTTGGGTAGGTTTGGTCTTCACCTCTCCTGCCGCTTTTAGATAAGGGACATAGGTTAAATGTATATTGATACACTGATCTCTTCTCTCATTTCGAAACTGCCTGATCGCTTCCGTAAAAGGGAGGGATTCAATATCTCCAATCGTTCCTCCTATTTCAACTATTACAACATCGATATTTTTTTTCTGCTTCGAAGCTTCAAGAATTCTACTTTTAATCTCATCAGTGATATGGGGGATTACTTGAACTGTCTTTCCTAAATATTCTCCTTCTCTTTCAGATTTCAACACCTTTTCATAGACCTGGCCAGATGTCGTATTGGATTTTCTGGTAAGAGGTGATTCGGTAAATCGGAAGTAGTGTCCAAGGTCTAAATCTGCTTCCGCCCCATCATCTGTGACATAAATCTCCCCATGTTGGAATGGATTCATGGTTCCAGGATCTACATTTAGATAAGGATCGAATTTTACAAGGGCAACAGAGAGTCCTCGAGCTTCTAAGAGGGTACCTATAGAGGCTGCTGTTAATCCTTTTCCCAAGGAAGAAGCTACACCGCCTGTTACAAAAATATATTTCATATGACTACCCACTCTTCACATTCTTTTAAATCTTGAGGGGTATCTATTCCTTTAGGCATATCATCAACAATAGCTACCTTGATCGAAATACCATTTTCTAAAAAGCGTAACTGCTCGAGATTTTCCATTTTTTCCAGGGGACCTATGGAGAGCTCAAAATACTTTTTCAGTAAAGAGGTTCTGTAGGCATAAATACCAAGATGGTGATAGTAAGGATAATCTTCTGAATGGGCCGATGGATAAGGAATTGGAGATCTGCTGAAATATAGAGCTCTTTGCTCTTTGTCCATTACACATTTTACAGTGTTTGGTGAGTATATAGATTGCGGTTTGTGGATAGGTACAGCTGCAGTAGCAACTTGAAGATCTGGATCTTTCTGGAAGAGGGCTGTAATTTCTTTAATGGTAGAGGGGGAGGTAAAAGGATGGTCTCCCTGTAAATTGAATATGATATCAGCTTGTTGTAGCAGAGGGTACTTGTTAACCGCTTCTACAATTCTTTCCGTTCCTGACCTAGGTTGAGAAGAAGTCATGAAAAAAGGAGCCTCCCATTCATAGGCATGTTTAGCGATTTCTTCAGAATCGGTAACGATAAAAATACGGTCTAACAAAGGACTTTCTTTGCCTGTTTCGAAAGTTCTTTGAAGAACAGGCTTCCCCCTCAGTTTGGCAAGCAGTTTTCTAGGGAAACGTTGGCTATCTAAACGAGCTGGAATGATGCCGATGATTTCGTTGATTTCCATATATTCAAGAGGCATAAAAGTTGCAGCCAAAGATATGAAAAAAGGTGAAAAAGATCTATCATCTTTTTTCTACAGCTTCTTGCCAACTAACCAAACAAAGATATACTCTCTCGAAAAGAAAATTTTGAACGGAGTATAGAGAAATGCCCAGTGAGTTGGAAAATCTAAGAAGGCAATATCCCATTTCACTTCCAAAAGCTATGCAAAAGCTCTCCTCTCTTTCTCTTGAGGAAATGGAACCATCATCTCCCAAGGGCAATATGGTAGAAATCCAAGATGAGTTTCCCAACACCTATGGGCAATGTTACCTTTCCATCGGGGAAAGCAAAGGAACCCCATCTGAGCCATTGAAGGTAGGAGTCCTATTTTCCGGAGGGCAGGCCCCAGGTGGGCATAATGTTCTGGCTGGCCTTTATGATGGCATCAAAGAGATCCACAAAGATTCTATTTTATTAGGTTTTATTGGAGGGCCTCTAGGGCTAATAGAGAACAAAAGTATGGAACTTTCCAAGGAAAAAATCGATTCCTATAGAAACATGGGCGGTTTTGACCTCATTGGTTCGGGGAGAACCAAAATCGAAACAGAGCAACAATTCAAAGATGCTTTTCACACGGTACAAATAGAAGATTTGGATGGTCTTGTCATCGTTGGAGGTGACGACTCGAATACAAATGCTGCTTTTTTAGCTGAATACCTCAAAAAAAAGAATAGTTTTTGCTCCGTGGTAGGAGTCCCTAAAACTATCGATGGAGATCTAAGAAATGAAAATGTAGCCATATCCTTTGGCTTCGATACAGCTTGCAGAACCTACGCTGAAATGATTGGTAATATTCAAAAGGATGCCTTGTCGGCAAAGAAATATTATCATTTTATTCGAGTTATGGGCAGATCTGCATCACACATAGCTCTAGAATGTGCCTTGCATGTGCAACCCAACATGGTCTTAATTTCAGAAGAAATAGAGAAAAATGGAACGAGTCTACAAGAGATTGTACAAGAAATTGCAGATATGGTGGAAAGAAGAGCAAAAGAAAATAAGAAGTATGGAGTCATCCTCATTCCCGAAGGAATTATCGAATCCATCCCTGATTGTAAGAAACTCATTCTGCATCTCAATAGATTGCTGGGAGAAAAGGGAGCTATTGCTGAAAAATTCATAGATTTTTCAGAGAAAGAAAAAAGAGAAACCGTAAAGAGGAGTCTTTCTCCTGAAATGTCGGAGCTTTTTTCCTCTCTTCCTGAATTTATGCAAAATCAACTGCTTATCGATAGAGACCCGCACGGCAACGTGCAGGTCTCTAAGATAGATTCAGAAAAACTGCTTTTGGCTATGACCCAAAAAGAGCTAGAAAACCGACCGGGTTTCTCTGGAAAGTTCCAAGGGCTGACCCATTTTTTCGGTTACGAGGGAAGGTCTGCTATGCCTACCAATTTTGATGCTAGATATTGCTATGCACTAGGAGCCTTTGCAGCGCTTTTAGTAAAAGAAAAAAGAAATGGGTATATGGCCGCCATTACTTCTCTTGAAAAGGAACCCATTCATTGGGAAGGAAAAGGAGTTCCTCTTACCTCTCTTTTAGACATAGAAGAAAGAAAAGGAAAAAGAAAAATTGTCATCAAAAAAAGCCTTGTAGATTTGAATGGAAAGCTTTTTCGCTATTTAGCTTCAAAAAGAGCCCTGTGGGCTATAAAGGATGATTATCTTTCCCCTGGTCCCATTCAGTTTTCGGGAGAGAAAGAGCTTGTGGATCGACCTCCAATGATTGTGGATTTTCATCGATAATCTGAATATTTTTCCATTTTCCCTGAAAAAGACGAACTGCATATAAAATGCAGGTAAAAAGTCCATAGGCAGCAATTAACATCCAAGCTGTTTGGACAGTGGCCGTTTGTTTTAGAACAAAAAGATAGACAGGCAAAAGCAGAAATAGCCATACGCAAATGGGACCTGCTATCAGTAGAAAAAGAGTATCTCCGGCAGCTGTTAAAATACCTGCTAAAACCCATCTTACCCCTTCAAACCCGATATATAAAAAAGTGCAAAATAGACAAAAAATGAGCACTTGCTCAGCAGAAACACCCCACTCTGTCAACCAATTCGTGGAATAGGTTTTCCAATCCTGTGGAAGAAGGAATTGAACAGAATAATGAAAATCCATCACAAAAAAAGCTATCAAAACAGCAGTAAAAATAGCCTGTAGTGAGAGACCCGATTTAAGAACTTTTCCCACTAGAAAGTGCCTTTTTCCCCCGATGAAATTCCCAGCGATTGCGGCGACCCCTCTGCTTAGTCCATCATAGAAGAAAGAAAGAAGGATGAGAATACTTTGGCAAATGCTAGATATAGTAATGTGAATTGCACCCATTCGGGTCATCATTTGATAAAATAGAGCAAAACCTATGATTTCTAAAAAATAGAATAATCCTTGGGGAAAACCTATTTTGAAACATTTTCTGAAAACGGAAAAATCAAAACGCCACAAATTGGCACCAAACTGCTGTCTATACTTTTTCTGAAGAAAAAACAAAAAGAGAAAAGATCCCTCAAAGAGATAACCAATAGAGGTTGCCAGAGCAGCTCCACGGATACCCATTTCCGGCACCCAGCCCTCGATTCCGAAGATCAGAATCCAATCGAGTACAATA
>CAYPKB010000098.1:0-5862 GCA_964411185.1 uncultured bacterium | reverse complement strand
CCTTGCAGAATATAAAAGAAGACAGGGGCCGATTTCTATCCGAGTGTCGAAAAAATCCTTTTCTAAAGGAAGGATTTTTCCTGTAGTTCAAAGCTGGTGTTAGCATAAAGAGGAATTACCTCTTTGATATCTTTTTTTCCAAGAGCCAACATGAAGAGTCTATCAACCCCGACAGAGACTCCGCAACAGGGCGGCAAAAAAGAGAGTATGGATAGAAACTCTTCATCATAAGAAAGAAGAACTCCCTCTTCTTTTTCTCTTTTCTCTTTTTCTCTTTTCATTCTATTTCTTAGCTCATTTTCATCTTGCACCTCATCATATCCATTAGCAAGCTCAACTCCTTGGTAATAAAGCTCAAATCTAAGAGCTACCTCCCCATAGCTAGTAGAGAGTACCTTTGATAAAGCAGCTTGTGATTTGGGGTAATGATAGATAATGGTGTAATGATTCTCTCCAAGGTGCGGCTCAATAGAATAAGCTAAAATCAGATCCAAAAGATCATCTCTATCACTAGAGGTAAAAGAGATAGATTGGTTGTGCAAATAGTCCTGCAACGTTTCATGAGTAGCGAAAAAAGGGTCTAATGCGGTGTGACGAATAAAGGCGTCACGGTAGGATAAAAATTCCAACTCCTTTGTGGGTAAAAAGAGAGAGCAAAGTTCTGCTGTCTCTTTTGCCATCTCCTTTAGCGTAAAACCTTGGCGATACCATTCTGCCATGGTAAATTCAGGGAGATGTTTTACTCCTTTTTCATTTTTGCGAAAGACATGCCCTAATTGATAAATATCTTTTTTATAATAAGCTAGAAGCCGTTTCATGGCATATTCAGGAGAGCTATGTAAATAGCCCTCTTTTTCCACTCGGAAAAGAGAGATATTTGGATCAAAAGAGGGGGAGGGAATAAGATGAGGACAGTCTACTTCCCATACCTTTTTCTTTTGGAAGAAATCTCGTATCCGGCCCAACATCTCAGCCCGGATCGAGAGGATAGAATCAGTCTCTAGAGACGTAATCACCGGTTCTCGTATCGACTTTGACTCTTTCATTTTCTTCAATAAAAATAGGTACCTGGATTTTGGCGCCTGTTTCTGTGATCGCAGGTTTTAAGACTCTTCCTGAAGCAGTATCTCCTCGGACTCCGGGTGCAGTTTCAGTAATTTGTAAGGACATGAAGGTGGGAGGTATGAGATCGATAGCGCTTCCTTTGTAGAATATTACTTCGTAGAGGGTATCCTCTTTGAGCCACTGTTTTTTATCTCCGATAAGAGAAAAGGGGATAGTGATCTGTTCGTAGCTCTGTTCATCCATAAAAACGGCTCCATCAGCCTCTTCATACAAAAGGCGCATCTGCGTCTCAGATACATCGGCAAGAGGAAGCTTTTCTCCCGATTTATAGGTTTTCTCCGTCACTCTGGCAGTGAGGAGGTTTTTCATTTTAATTCGGTTAAAGGCTTGGCCTTTACCTGGCTTCACAAACTCATTGCTAATGACGGTATAGGGCTCTTTGTCAACCTCGACTTTCATCCCGGGTTTGATATCGTTTGTAGGTAAAGAGGACATTTTTTTCTCCAGAGTAAGGAGCAATTATCAAAAAAGAGAGGAAAAAGAGCAAGGAAGAGAAAGTAAAGAAAAAAATGTTCTATGAAAGCTGACTCCTCTCCATATTTTCCACCGGGAGGAGTCAGCTGTGATTTATCGATGTTGCAAATATTCTATCTGCTCATCCCATGAAGGTAGAAGGATCCCTTCTGCAGCAAGCTCCAACCTATCCTCTTCGTACTTCATAGAAAAAGCTCTCCATCCCTTTTCATCGAGAATTTCCAATTTACCCTGTTTGAAAGTGGCAGCCAAGAGAGAAGGAGAAAAAAGTTCTTCGCTCCAATAAAAGTATAAATTGTCGGCATGAGTAAAATAAGTTCTTATTCTTTGAGGAAAGAGAAGAGCTTTTTTTGCAGCATCTTCCGGGGAATTTTGATAAAAACGGATTTCTTTGTTTCTATAGCGAATCGCATCTCCAGCAAATTCTTTATCCGCATAACACAAAAGAAGGGTAATTTCATATCCTGCTTCTTTGACGTTGGTAAGAATTTGAGGAACAAACTTTCCTGTAGATGTAGTTCCATGGGCTACATCATATCCCTTTTGAAAGGCTTCTTCCAACAAGGTAGCTGCAATGTGAGTAGAACCATATCTCCATTTGTTATATGCCTCTTTGATAAGAGCTTCATGATGATCACAATTAGCAATGGCAAGAGGAGTCAATTGTTGATGATAAGTATGGACCATATATTTCAATGATCTTGGATCGGGGTCCAAGTAGATACAATTCGAATATTTTTCTTCGGTAGCCAGAAATAGTTCTAACAAGGTGGTTTTTCTACAACCGGGAGCTCCGGCTGTAGCCAGATATTGAGGAGGAGAACTTTTCTCGGGATTTTGAGGGAAGCAGACACTTCTTACTACTGTAAGGTCTTTCTCGACTTGATCTATCTCATCAACAGAATAATGACTAAGATTGGCACTCCGCATTTCCGGGGAGTAAAAAATGTGAGCTGAAAGGCTGGAACAAGCTAGCAAAAGAGGAAGCAACAGATGTTTCATGGAATTCTCCTGATTGAAAATTGAAAAATTTTTTACAGTATCTTCATAAAAAACACAAGGAGCCAGTCGAATCGGCGTAAATCTAGACATTTAAAAAAAAGTAAAAATTTTTTCAGTTTGTTTTTTACTTTCTAGAGTTTCTAAACTGTTTGGTCAATAGAATTTCTAATATGCAATGAGTAGTTTAAACAGAATATTACCTTCATCTAAAAGTATCTCTTTTGTAGTAGAAGAACAAAAAGGAAAGCTATCTAAAGATGATGATAATCCTACAGATAGGAAAGTACAAAGTCTTTGGACAAAACATGAGAGAGATCTTCTTCCTCTTGCTGAATGCAAAGAACTCCAAAAAATTATAAAAGATCCTACCCAATTAGAGAATCTTCCCAGAGCAGAAAAAGGGAAAATTCCCGTATTTCTGCTAGAGAAATATGTATTAAAGAAAACTCCCAAAAGCCTAATGCGCTTAGAAAGAATTCAAAAAGCCCGTAGCCTTTGCGAGGAAAAAAAACTATCGAAGCTGCAAATTCCCAAAAGTAGAGCAGAAAATGGCTTTTTGATGCAAAGACGGTTGCCTCTTCGTGAAATATCCATACCGGCACAAATCGCTCTCTATGTAGAAAATCAACAACTTTTTGCTCAGGCCATACAAGAGATTACTATTTTCTTTTGTCACGCCAGGTTGACCAAAGTGATTTGGTTTGGTTGTTTCAGCTATGATGGTTCTGTACATGCCCTATTACGGATTGATAATGTCCATCTTTTACCAGATGGAACCATTGCTTTAGTAGATTTAGAGAGAATGTCTTTGCATCCCAGTCGAAAAGAGAAAGATTTTGTAGGCATTGCAGGTGATTTGATTATTGCCTTTCCTCACCATTTTGATTTGATCTTGAAAACGATCAAAGAAGAAGGGGAGGGGGAGTTGGAGAGTTCGATCACTATGCTCAAGGATTTCCAGAGTAAAGCATTAGAAGGATTTCAAAAGATTTATGGAGCACATAAAAAGTTTTTAGAGGGGAAAAATATTTCTATTGGGGAGGCCACTCATTTTCCAAAGTTTACGAAAAAAGAGAAAGAGAAGTTAAGGGATGATATAGAGAAAAAGCTTTCTTTAATCAACGGAGAATATGAGGCCATCAAAGGGTTTTTTGGAAAAGAGGAGCGTAAAGAATTTCAAAAATCGGTCTTCCCGAAAATGTCAGAGGAGATTTTTACCTTCCTAGAAGATCAACTGAAAAGGCAAAGTAAAAAATTTTCTTCCTATGGTGGTTCGCTTTTGCCTAGTGAACTTACAGCCGTTAGGACACTCTCTTTTTCAGGGATTTATCATGAATATGATAAATTAGTAAGTCATTTTGTTTTATCTCCCTTTCTTGCAAAGGCAGGTCATGCCTATAGATCGTATGTAATCAATGAGTGTAAAATTGCTTTTTTTCAATCTCTGGCAGAGCAAAAAATCATTTTTTCATTTTTAAATAGATATAATAATATAATGATTTTTTTATAATCGATCTTAAAATAAGCAACTATTTATAATAATAGTTGCTTGTTATGAGTTTTTTTACTCCCATTTCTTTTCAGATAGCAGATCATTCACGATCCACTTCGAAACCCTTTTCTCAAACCCTTTTGGAAAAGGTGGATGACTATTTTTACCTGGGAGGCAAAAAAGCATGTGTGATAAAAAAAGCAAAAAACTCAGAGTTATATCTCTTTGAATATAAGGAAGAGAATATAATTTTTTTTGAGACAGCTGTTAAGATTGCATCTTATATTACTTTGATCATTCCTCTACTTTTTCTGAGTGTAAAATTCTTGTTACGCTCTTCTTTTTCTTTTGAAGATAACAAGGTTTCTACAGCCGTACAAACAATAGAGAAAGCCTGGAAAAGGCATCTAGAAAAAGAAAGAAAAGAGAAAAATTTGCTTCCTCTTGTTCTTTTTTGGAAAGGTGTAGCTCTTTCTCAGAAAAAAAATCTGAAAAATACCACTGTGGAAGCGGTAGATGGCGACAGTGATGTATATCTTCCGTCAGAGTTAGAGGTTGTCTTAAAAAAAACAGGATGGCCAAAAAATATAGAGCGTTTCGAGCAGATGATTGAAGCACGGGCATTTTTACATCAACATTCTCTTTCTTACCTTATCATTCCTAAAGCTCGCGTTCTTTCAGTAGGAAGAGAAGCAAAAGGTCAGATTAGAAAGCGATCTATGATCAGTTTTTCGAAAGATTTCATCATAGAAGAGCGGCTTCCTATAGCTGTTTTTAGTACAAAAGAGAGAATGGCTCTCTATTTCGATAATTATAAACTGTTTACCAATGCAGTCAAAGAGTTCACAAAACTATTATGCTACACAGACTTTGAAGATATAGTAGGGGGAACGACAGATCCTTATGATACTTTTGTTTCTAAAATTCCCATGGGAAGATTTGATAATGTTTCTCCATTTATACAAGACCAAAAAGGCTATTTAGCTTTGGTAGATCTAGAAGAGCTTACTTTCCCTCCGGAGGCTCTTGCAAGAGATTTATACCCTCAAGCGGAAAAAGCTATAGCGCTTTTTCCTTTGCATCTTCAGGAGATTATGGAAGTGGTAACAGAATGTAAACCGGAGATGAAAAAGGCAAAAAAGTGGAAAGTGAAATTAAAAAAGATGCGAAGATATGCTCTGAAAAGATTTAAGATGGCATATGGGGAGCACAAACTCTTTTTAGAAAAAAAGGGTATCTCTTTTGAAAATCCCAAAAAGATTCTATGGCCCAATGAGCAGGAAATGAGAGAAATTTGTACGAGTTGGAAAAAGAGATTATTAGCTACCCATGAAATAGAGGGCAAATGGTTGGGTCCAAATCCCCGAGAAAGGCAGCAGCAGATGGAAAAAGAATTATGGCCTTTTTTAGTGGATGGGATATATGCCATGTTACAAAAATTTTTAGAGGAGCGTGAGGAAGAATTAGAGTACCAAAAGATTCAAAATATGGGGCAACTTGCTGCACTGAGGTCTATATATTTGGATTTTGAGTCCAATATTACAGATGAATTTGTAGATACTCTTTTCGAAAAACTAAATATTTTCGACGTTCCAGATTCTGGAAAGACGAAATTATTAGAAAAAATAACAGTTGCCTTTTTCCAAGAATTGGAACAGCGAGAGTTTATCTCTTATTTTCGTCCTTCGTTTGCTCCTGGGAGTAGTTCTTGGGGCTTTCCTCTTATATACCTGTAATCCTAGGTTCGATTCCAACTAGAGACTCTCCAT
>CAYPKB010000097.1:0-5884 GCA_964411185.1 uncultured bacterium | reverse complement strand
GAATTTTTTCTACTGCAAAAAGGAGAAAAAGGCCAAGAAGGCAATCAAGGATTGGTATCTGCTGGAACAGGTCTTGGAGAGGCAGGACTCATCTGGGATGGAGAGGATCATATCCCCTTTGCTTGCGAAGGAGGACATTGCGATTTTGCTCCCAGAAATGAGGAAGAGATCGAATTATTACGGTTCCTCCAACAGAAATATGACCATGTCTCTTATGAAAGATTGGTAGCAGGACAAGGACTGGAAAACATCTACGATTTTTTGACGACAAAAAAGAAAATGAAAAAGTTTTCTGGAACTGTCACCCCCAAAGAAATCACTAGAGCTGCGAAAGAAGAAAAAAATGAAGCAGCCATAAGGACCTTGGAGATCTTTTTATCTATTTATGGAGCAGAAGCAGGTAATGTAGCTCTGAAGTTTTTAGCTTTCGGTGGAATCTTTTTGGGAGGAGGTATTTTACCAAAGATCATTGAGTTCATTCATCCGAAAGCTTTCCAAAAGAGCTTTATAGCCAAAGGTAGGTTTCAGGATCTCTTGGAGTCAATACCGATCAAAGTTGTCTTAAACGAAAAAACAGCCTTATTGGGAGCCTTAGAATATGCCCTCAAAGAAAAATAACCCAGAGAAAAGCCGTCTAGAAGAAAGTGGAGACAATCCTTGGCACAAATGGAAACGATGGGGTTTGTATGTATCCGATCGTTCCTGGGGAACAGTGCGGGAAGATTACAGCAAAGATGGCAATGCCTGGAGCTACTTCCCTTTTCAGGATTCACATGCAAGAGCCTATAGATGGGGAGAAGATGGGATAGCGGGACTTTGTGATAGATATCAGATCTTAGTCTTTTCACCCTCCTTCTGGAATCACAATGACCCTATCTTGAAGGAGAGACTTTTTGGACTTACTACATGGGAAGGAAACCATGGGGAAGATGTCAAAGAGTATTATTTTCATCTAGATGCCCTTCCTACCTTTTCATATGTGAAATATCTATATAAATATCCTCAGGTAGCCTTTCCCTATGAAAAGTTATACGAGGAGAACAAAAAACGTGATCAAAAAGAACTGGAATATGAGCTAATAGATACAGGTCTATTCGATGAAGATAGATATTTCGATATCTTTATCGAATATGCTAAAGCCTCACCAGAAGATATCTGTATGAAAATAGAGATATGTAATAGAGGAGATCAACCAGCTCCCATCGATCTACTGGGAGAACTGCGTTTTCGTAATCAATGGTCTTGGGATGACTCTATCTCACAGCCTGAAATACGAGAAGAAGGGGATGCTATTGTAGCAGATGATAGTAGGATGCAAAGTCCTAAACGTCTTCTTTTCGATTACCATCTACAAAAGAGATATCTGTACTGCTCAGAAAAAGGAGAAAGACTTTTTACTCATAATGAAACGAATAGAGAAAAAGTCTACAATGAAAAAAATGATACCCCCTATGTAAAGGATGCCTTTCATAATTATGTGGTATCTGGAGAGAAAAATGCGGTAAACCTCAAGAAAGTAGGAACAAAAGCTGCTTGGCATCTCTCTTTAGAAGAGATACCAGCAAAATCCTCTAAAATACTCTAGTTTAGGCTTTCTGACGTTCCTCAGAAGGATCCTTTCGAAAAAATTGAAGAACTTTTTTCTAAGAGAAAAAAGGAAGCAGATCTCTTTTATGAGGAGATCCACCCTGCTACAGCAAGGGAAAGCGAAAAAAAAGTGCAAAGAGAAGCCCTTGCAGGAATGATCCTATCTGAACAAATCTACTTATATGATGTGAGTCAATGGCTCTCTGAAGGGAACCTATCTGAAGAAGAGAGAAAAGAGAGAGAGCATATCAGGAATAATCATTGGAGACATCTCAACTCTAAAAGGATCTTATCTATGCCAGACAAATGGGAGTATCCTTGGTTTGCTTCTTGGGATTTAGCTTTTCAAGCAGTGACTTTCGCCCTTGTTGATCCAGATTTTGCAAAAAAGCAGATTTGGCTCTTGTTATTTGACCAATTTTTACATCCCAATGGACAAATTCCTGCTTATGAGTGGGAATTTTCAGATGTAAATCCTCCGGTACAAGCTTGGGCTGCATTGAAGATTTTTCATAGAATCGATGGCAAGGAAGACTTTGAGTTTTTAGAAAAAGTTTTTCATAGACTTCTTCTAAACTTTTCTTGGTGGATCAATGTAGTGGACAAAGAGGGAAAAAATGTTTTCGAAGGAGGTTTTTTAGGGCTCGACAATATTACTATCATTGATCGTTCTGTAAAAAATGAAATGGGAGATTTAGATGAGGCTGATGGAGCCGGTTGGATGGCAATGTTTTGTCTCAATCTGATGAAAATATCTCTCATTTTGTCGAGGAAAAATAAAAACTATGAGCAGCTGGCTACCAAATTTTTTGAACACTATGTCTATATAGCTGCAGCTCTTCGTAAAGGTTACTGGAGAGGCTATGATATGTTAGATAGCGAAGATACCTTTTTCTACAGTGTCATTAGAAAAAAAGATGGTTCACATGAACAGTTACGAGTTCGTTCAGTAGTAGGTATTATTCCTATTTTCGCAACAGAAATTATAGCAGAAGAGGAAATAGAAAATTTACCGGAGTTCTTCTTCAATTTCTCTTGGTTTTTGAAAAACCGAGAAGATCTGGTAAGCAAATGTATCTATCCTATTAAGAAAAAGGGAAAAACATACTATCTTTTTTCCCTGATTTCACCAGAAGAGATGCCAAAATTTTTGCAATATCTATGGAATCCGGATGAATTCCGAAGTGATTATGGTCTGCGTAGCGTCTCTAAGTATCATGAAAAACATCCCTTTGAATATGGTGGTAAAACGATGGGCTATGAGCCAGGAGAATCACTAGTTAGAATCAAAGGAGGAAACTCTAATTGGAGAGGTCCCATATGGTTTCCCATCAATTATCTGGTTATTGATGCGCTGCAAAAGTTGAGCACTATTTTGCCCGATGTCAAAGTCAAGATACCCCAAGAGAAAGAAGTTTCTATAGGAGAAATGGCAGAGGGGCTATCTAATAGGCTAATAGATCTTTTCACTAAAGATCCAAAACCTATTTATGCTTTGTGGGAGAAATTTCAAAAAGATCCCAATTTCTCTTCTTACTCTCTTTTCTTTGAGCATTATCATGGTGATACAGGACGTGGTCTGGGTGCATCCCATCAGACAGGTTGGTCTGGTCTGGTTGCGAATTTAATTGATGAATATAGATAAAAAAAAGACCTGAGAGAAATTCCCTCAGGTCTAATTTGGAGAACAAAGATCTGATTAGACTCTAGAAGTCAAATCGCACTCTAAATGTTCCACCGTGTAATCCAAGATTACCTCTATCTACGTCGAAGTAAGGTTGGCTTACGCTTGTTAAAACCATATCGAAGTTGTGGTCTTCCCAGAGGTGGAACTCATAGGCAAGAGCTAAATCAAAGTGCCAGTTACCATTGTCAAAATAACTGCCCCAACCAAATCCAAGTTCTGCATCGAAATTAGATTTTAAGTTTCCGAAAGCTTTCTTATTTTTGAGAGTTTTCTCGTCAAAGGCCAAAAGCTGACTGTCATTTGTCTGTTTCTTTTTAGAGCTAATGCTTGTCCAACCAATGGAATAAGCAGTGTTTCCAAAAAGTCTAAATCCTTGTCCGATCAACCAAGAAGTATCAATTCCGAATCTTGGGCCTAAAGACCAATCGTTGAATTCAGAGCGAATTCTTGTTGTTCCTAAAGCAGAACCGGTTCCTCTTAAATCTACAAGGTTATCATATTGTGTATTGTAACTTTGTCTGATCCAAGCGCCTCTAACACCAACATTAGGACGGAAAGTTAAATGTTTGCCAACATAGTAAACTCGTCCCATTTCTAGGTCGATTGTGTTGTATATGTTTCTGTAGCTATTCCAAGCTCTGTCGCCTTCGTTGACAACTGCTTGCTCAGGAAAACCTGCTTCAGGAAAAATTTGTGTAGCTAATATAGCACCAGGAGTACGAGGTTGTGCATTGGTATTGTTATGAGAAACTAGGTGAGTCCACTCTACGTATAGATCCCAATCATCTTGATCAGAATTTAACCCCATTCCAATTTTTACACCTGGATGCCATCCAAAATCTACATTCAGTACTCTTTCATCAGCAACATCGAGGCCTGCTGGAGTAGTAGTATCAATAATTCCCACTCCGTAAGCTAGGTTATCTAGTCTAGTTTGCCAATAGATGAAATCAGCAGTGAAATAAAAATCCCAAGATCCTTTCACTTCATAACGAGCAGGAGCGTTGTAACCACTCATCATTTGTTGGTCTTTCATTACATGACCTTGGTCCATTTTATTGTTCATATCTTGCTGCATAGGTCGGCGATTGTCACGATCTCTCGCGAAAATAGATGTGCTTGTAGTCATCGCCAGAGCTACAGCCATCGCTACTGTTTTTGTAAAGACTTTCATCTCTGTTCTCCTTTCAGTTTTTTTGGTTTTGGAGATTAACGTACAGTTTGCTTGTAAGTAAATCGAAATCCATTATGGAAAAATTCATATCACTCATCAAGAAATTTTATCAAGGCTTTCAATTTTTATTTCTGAGAAAACCTTTTTTCTCTCCTAAACAAATAGAGATAAAATAATGAGAATGAATTAGCAAGAAAAAAAAGCACGATGGTGAAATCGTGCTCTATATTTTTGGGAATTATTTATCTTAGAAATCAAATTGGACGCGAAATGTTCCACCATGAAGTCCAAGATTACCTCTGGTTGCATCTTCGATGACAAAATTAAAATCATCTATAGGAAATAGATCAAAGTTTTGATCCCACCAATAATGGAATTCATAAGAAAGTGCCAGATCTACATGCCACCTGTAATTATCAAAATACATTCCCCAACCAAATCCTGCTTCGAAATCTAGATTTGGTCGCAGAGTATCTCTAGAAGAGGAATTACTCAAAGATACTACCGGCCTATTTGTTAAACCAGGAGATAATTCTTTCAACTCTCCTTCCGGATTAGTATATTGAATTGAGACCGCATTCTTTTCAAAAATTCTCCATCCCCAACCTAAAAGCCAGTTGATGTCCAATCCCACTCTAGGTCCTATACTCCACGATTCAAAACAACGAGAGACATTGATAGTACCAGCTTGTATCAAATTGCCTGTTAGTGGTGATAGAATGACATTATCAAACTGTGTATTGTAGGTTTGTCTTATGTAGGAGCCTCTGAGTCCTCCATGCATACGGAGAACCCATTTCTTTCCCAGGTAAAAAGCTCTACCAATCTCAAAGTCACCTACATCATAAACGCATCTCCAACTAGAAAAGGCATCAGTACAACCTATTGGTCTGTTAGGATAAACATTGCCTGGAATCAAGAAACCATTATCTGGAGAACCAGAAGAGGTATTGTTATGAGAGGCTAGATGAGTCCATTGGAGATAAAGATCATAATCATCTCCCGATAGATTTCCTCCCATACCCACCTTAAATCCTGGATGCCATCCGAAATCGACATTCAAAAGCTCTCCATTGTTTGGAGGAAGAGTTAGCGAGGCTTCATTGAATGTTCTTTCTGTACTTGCAGCATAAGAAAGGCCATCTTCGACTGCTTGCCAATAAATAAAGTCACTTGTTAGGAAAAAATCCCATCCACAGGCAAGATCAACTCCAGCAGGAGCATTGTAGCCTGTAACAGAGGGTGCATCTGCAGTAGCAGGTTTGGGTGCTATTGGTCTTTGACATTCTGGATGTTCTCTTTTTCTACTTTTAGGACTGCAACCATCAGATGAACATCGGTATGAACATGTCAAAAGAACCAAGGCTAATCCCAAAGATATATTTTTTATCATTTTTTTCATAACGATTCTCCTTGAATGAGGGAAAAGGAAACTT
>CAYPKB010000096.1:877-5886 GCA_964411185.1 uncultured bacterium | reverse complement strand
ACCTTTTACTGTGATACCTGGGAGTTTTTTTGCTAATAAAAATTGAAAGATAACGAATCCAAAAAAAATCCCTGCTGCTTGTAAGGTAGGATAGGCTCCTTCTCTGATGTGCAAAATCATGGTAGAAAAAAAAGGGACTACTTCTTCTATGGAAGAAGGATAAAGTAGTGAACCATTATAATAGGTAATAGAAATCCATAAATAATAGACTAAGAAATGAGAGAATAAAATGATGAAAGAAACCCCAATGGGTCCACCAAATTCATATTCGTTTTCTTTAGTTTGAGAAGAAATAGCTTCTTGATTCATATAGATGGAAATTTCGTTTTATTTTTTAGCTATTTTTAGTAGCTAACAATGAGAGTGAAATGCAACCTACCACCGGGACCCCCAAATCTAGATGGATCCCTTAACCTAGTACCCCAATCGAGCTGAAAGTTGACATTGTCTCTTATGGTATAACGGATACCGGGACCTATTCCCATGAGATAATCTGCAATTCTTTGTCCGGGAACTGATTGCCAATTTCTTCCCCATCCCCAATCAAAGAAACCAAGAAGTTGAAAACGATCATCTGCTTCCCTAGTGAATTTCATATCAATGATGGAAAAAATAGGGAGTCTAAATTCTGCATTGATAATGATACCACTGTCAAAGTTCAATTCTCTTGGATCATACCCACGAACAGTGTCATATCCTCCGATACCAAGCTGTTCACTAGGGAGAAGATTTTGAGTAGAGACTTGGCCTCGTACTCTGGAAAAGAAGGTGCAGCCGCCAGGAATTACTTGGAGATAGGAAAATAATCCTCTAGTATAAAACCAAGTATTTTTAGCTCCTAATCTCAAGCTTGCATAATCACTATTTTCTTGATCAGGAAGCCATTTACCTGGAGAACCTACCGCTTCGATTTCATATTCTAAGATATTATTTCCTGGACGGTACGTTCCTCTATACCCTAGCAATAATTGGAAGAGATTGACATCATTTCCAATAGTGGGTTGATCTTCCACAAACTCAAAAGTATTATTTGTTCTTTTCCAGTCCCATCCCCCATACATTTCTTGGGTAAGAATAGGTGACATGGGCAGAGGAACTTTGTAGCGCATGCTAAATTGTATGCTAGTTCCGTCTGTTCTAGTGAAAGGGAATCCAACATCTGGATCTACATAGCTATATCCACCAAACATATTGAGTTCATGCATCCAAGGAAGATAGGCAATATATTGGAAGGTATGAGCCATGAATTTATTGAAGTCAGAGGCTGTTGTAAACTGGTAAGAAAAAATATGATCGAAACTCAATATACGGTTGATAGTAGTACCAATGAACCATCTTGTCCTACCTGTAGTTACAACACCGTTGTTTTGTACGCCTGCATATAAAAGCCAGGGTTTTCTTTCATCGGAATAGAGTGTTACATCGGTCACTCTCTCTCTTTTATCTGGCTGATAGATAGCTGTGACATCTCGAAATCTATTCCGGTTCATAAAGTCTAGATCATAAGCAATGCTATCTTCATTGAAATAGTCTCCTTCTTGTGCAGCAAGATAACTGCGTAGAAGACAAGGTCTAGACCATTTATTTCCTAATATTTGAACATCACCTACCCTACTCAAAATCACAACTATCTGAAGTTTTCCGTCTGTAATTTCTTGAGAAGGCACCTCTAAAAAAGCTGTTCTTCCAATTGATTGGTAATAATTCTCTATATCTTCTTTGATCTCGTCGATCAAACCCTGATCAATAGAAAATCCCAGATAACAGTGTAGTTTATCTACTAGATCATCCTCGTCACAGGAAAAATCAACACCTTGAATATAGACTCCGCACTCTTTGAGCGGAAAAGGAGCAGGCCTATCCGTTAGCACCAGAGTTTTCAAAGGTTCTGCTTGGAGCATTACCTGGAATGCAAGTAGTAAAGCTAAAATGTATCTCTTACTCATCGTCGGAAAAATGGCCTTCTTATAAACTTATTGTAAGGGTTATTTTGGCAATCTACAACATTCCCATTTTGCTCGCAAATATTATTAAAAGAATTATTATAAGATGTTGGTAGTAGATCTGATAATTGAGCTTCTGCAACTACTACATTATAGATCGCCTGTTCTTGTGCTTGTTGAAATTGCTCTCTCGATACTTTGTAATAAAAGTTGAAAGCTTGTCCCCCATAGCTACCATTTGGAAAATATACGCCGTACTGTTCAAAAGCATTATCTTGTAGAAAAGCTCCGGCCGTAAATGTTTGTCCATTGATGGGAGCATTTACAACATTCAAATCGGGGCTTACGGTGTAGATTCTTACTTCATTTCCAGCAGTATTGATCTGGGTATTGCTATTAGGTAGAAAGAAAAGTCCGTTGCCAGAGTCGGGTGCATTAGGGAAAAGATTGTCACAAATTACATAGATGACACCAGCGCCTGCATTGGCTAGTGCAGCCAGAGCAGAATCAGCACCGAATACTACATTTGTACCTGCAAAGACAAAAATAGAACCTAGAGAGGCTCCATTGCTAATACCTATTCCGGAATTGGTATCAGTTGCAGTAAAAATAGCATTTTTTCCTGCATTGACTGTGATATCTCCTGTTCCCTGGCCATCTACAACTCCCCCATTACTAATTTGAAGATTGGAAGATGAGGCGGTCAGGAAAATATCACCCGAACCTGTAGAGCGTACATTACAATTTTGTAGCCCTATTCCTAAGTCAGTACCAGAAATTGCATTAACAATAAGATCTCCATTTTGTACCTGAAGAGTTCCTCCCAACATGGCAAAACCGGTTCCGGATGTAGAGGGAGAGGTGATCAGCACAGGTGTGGTACCATTGGCAGTAATAGCTCCTGTCCATGTCTCTCGTAACACAAATCCACTTCCACCGTTATTGATCCCGTTCGCCTCAATATTGAGAACCCCGCTATTCACGGTTACATTGGTATTCTGATCAAATACGATAGCACTGGCAGAACCACCGGAGTTACCAAAAGCCTCAAAGGAAACGGTTCCTGCAGAGGTAAGAGTGGAATCAGAGAGGAAAATTCCTTCACCGCTGGAACTGGTTCCTCCCCCAAATGCGGATAAAATGATCCCCCCACCATTGGAAGTGATTGTATTGTTTAGTCCTGCAATACCCACAGAAGATACAGGTGTATTGGGACTCCCTACACCTAAAACACTAATAGTAGCTCCGTTGGGTGTTCCATTGGTAGTACTGAGGGTTCCAGTTAAAAGGACAGCGGTAGTTACATTAGGCATTCCACCATTTACGCTACCCGTGATTTCTAGACTAGTGTTGGTGGCAGAAGTAGTGATAGTACCTCCCAAATTACATCCTCCGGTAGCTCCTCTCCCTTCAATTTGTGTTTTACCACCTGTATTGGTGATGGTACCTGCATTTACCGTAGCGAAATCGGACACTGCAGTAGAAGCTCCTTGAATCAATATAATATTTGCTGAAGTGATGTTAGCATTCGCGAGAAGATTGATCCCCTTTCCGGAAACTGTGGCATTGGGGCTGCCTGTCCCAGAAAGAGAAAGAGTACCGTTTGCTACCTGGATGGTTCCAGAGCCGCTACTTGCTACCTTGATCCCATCTCCATTTTCTGTTCCTGTAGAATTGCCGTTGAAAACAAGATTTCCAGAACCGGTCGCTGTTACCATACTACCACCGCGTACAAGAATTCCTGCATTTTCCCCGGTGCCTCCGCCACCTGTACCCGTGATTAATGCACTGCCTGATGTGGTAATTGTACTGTTATTGATATCAATTCCCGGTTGGTCATTGCCAGAAGAAGATCCTATACCCGTAAGAGTCATGGACCCTGACCCTGAGTTCAATGTGGCACCATTGAAAACCATATTTCCTTGTTGGACATTATTGAAACTACCAGGACCAATCAACATCAATCCACCATTGGTAGTAATGGTTCCTTGACAATTGAATTGGGCAAAACCTGCATTTCTTTGTGCTGCCACACCGGCTTCAGAATTAAAAACAGAGGTAAAGGCTGTAGTATCTAAGGCTATATTTACACCAGAGGCAATCGTTACACTTCTACCTGCTGCAAGCTGGAATAAGTTAGCAGAGCTAGTACTGCTCACACTGGCATTTACGGTAATATCATTGTTAGCTTGGAGCACTACGGAAGACATGGTCAATTGATTGCTCACCGAGGCAGCTGTATAGGTGAAGCTCGATGAAGGCATAAAGGTAAAAGGAATGGTCTGCATGGGAAGCGTTGTGCCTGCATTATCGATGGTGATATTTTTAGGATCGAGAAGTAGGGTTCCTGTTTTTCCCATAGGGGCTCTACAATCTGCCACTCCCTCAAAAGCAAGCGCTTCTCCGGAAACTTCTACGAAACCTCCATTTCCACCAAATTCTCCCCCTCTTGCGGAGATCTTTCCATGAAAAGAGGTGCTCTTTTCAGACCAAACAATGATATTCCCGCCATCACCATAGGAGATGCCATCTGCTTTTAACTCTGCTCCAAAGGCAACAGCTGTTATAGATGCATTGGGAATCTCAGAGTCCTCGCCTCGAAAACTTCCACCTACCCATATTTTTCCCGCTCTAGTATGTGAAACATCGACATCAGCTGCAGGCCCTATTTCAACCTCATCACCTAGGAGATAGATGTCAGAACCGGGGGCATCTATTTTACCATCTACAAACAGAAGATCATCTTGAGCTAAAAGATAGACTCTTCCATTTTCTTTTAGACAGGTAAACTCTCCATCCATAGCCAAAGACCCTGCACTCACTCCCTCAATTGCTTTTGCCTCTATAGAGCCCTTCAAAAGGATTTCATTTGTTGGAATCTCTTTTTGAATGTAGCTATTGGGAAATTTTCCTTTTTGAAAAGCAATCTCTTTTGCAGCTCCAGAAAAAAAGAGACCCTCTTTTGCAATGGATTTCCCTTCATGGGTTATCTTATCAGAAAGAAGAAGAATATCTCCTTCCGTTGCCTCAATTTCACCGAAATGTTCTATCCATCCACTGCCTTCA
>CAYPKB010000096.1:0-867 GCA_964411185.1 uncultured bacterium | reverse complement strand
TTTTTTCCTGATAGAAAATCTTCATTCAGAATGTCAGAGGTAGCAGCAACAAAAGATGCGGCTAGGATTTTTGCATCTGGACCAATCAGAATTCCATTTTGATTTACAAGATAGAGATTACCATTGGCGCTTAGTTGACCTAAGAGTTTACTTGGATCGCTGCCTATAACACGATTTAATACAGAAGAGCTGCTATTTTCCTGTAGAAAAGAAAGCGTCTCATTTTCACTTAAGGAAAAAGAATCCCAATGCAATATGGTTTTATCACTACATTGAATCATTCCCTCTTTACCGGATATTTTGATATGAGCTTCTCCCGTTTCAACCGATCCATTTTGGGGCATGGCAAAAATATGACAATGAACAATAGAAATAAGGATAAAGTTAGTGACTTTCATATGATGTGAAAAAAGGCTCTCCTAGAACATGTAAAGTAAATAATATAGTTTATGGCAATCTACAATATTTTCCTTTTGCAAGCAATTGTTTCGAAATATGCCTAATTACCTTCTGAAGAAAGGTCTTCGGATGAAACGTAAATATGGATTTTGTAAACAATGAGATTGATTCCCTATTTGCTCACAAAAAAGCATAATGGAAGTGTTATAGAGTGTGGGCAAAAGATCTGTTAGTTGTGCTTGCGTTACTTGCAAGCTATTTATCGCTGCATCTTCTGTAGCCATTACTTCTTCAGCAGTAATTTTATAGTAGAAGTTAAAGGCCTGACCTCCATAAGTTCCATCTGGGAAATAGACACCATATTGTTCAGTAGGGCTATCCACTAAAAAAGCTCCTGCGACAAAATTTTGTCCGTTGATGGGATCATTGATGGTATTCAGGAGAGGGCTTACCGTATAAATTCTAAGC
>CAYPKB010000095.1:0-5897 GCA_964411185.1 uncultured bacterium | reverse complement strand
TTTTCATGATAGTTCCATAAATCATAAAGCTCTCCTTAAAAATAGTAAGAGAGCTTTCTATACCCAATCTCATTTGGATTCCTCCCCTAGAAATTTGGCATTATTGAAAAAATACTTACCTAAATTTGTTTTACATCTCAGAGATCCAAGACAAGTTGTTATCTCTTGGTATCATCATGTCGAAAAACATCAAAAGAACCACTACTATTTGTGGTCTGACGATATACAACCACCAGATGAATATTTTACATGGAATGCTGCTGAGAAACTTAATTGGCAAATAGAAAATTTTCTGCCTGTTCTAGTTAAATGGATAGAAGATTGGACATCAGTTATCGATAGTGGAAAATTTCAAATTTTAGTAACTACATTCGAAGAAATGATCGAAGACCAAGCGGCTTTTATACAAAAAATTTTTCATTTTTTTGGTTATGAAATACATCAACCAGAGTTTGCTACTTTCGAACCTGGAAAACTACATCATAGAAAGGGCAGGAAAGACGAATGGAAAGAGGTTTTTTCCCCTGCTCAAAAACAACGAATTAGCCAATTGATTCCTCCTGAATTACTTACAAGATTTGAGTGGAATTTGAACTATTATTAATTGATTTTGTAAAAACTCGCTCAATAAAAGAGATGTTTTCTAGGTGAGGCTCGTCTTTTTTTTAACATGCTCACAGAAAGGATAAATTTTTTGCTCTGATTTTTTCCTCTTCATGACACAAGAAAGCTTGTTGTACTCCTTCGTGAAGAATAACCCCATGAGTGTAAAGAATCTGATTAGGGCAAATCCTCATTTTATTTTTTCATCTAAAAAATAATTTCGTATTCCAAAAGAGATTGAGAAAATGTTTTTTTCTGTCAGCTTGAATATCAAAAAAAAATCGAATCTATTTTTCTTGTACTGTATATTCATGAACTTATGGATCCAAAAGAATTTGAACAGCTCTCCAAAAACATCCGTTTCGAATTGGTAAAAATGTCTCACTACGGAAAAGCACCTCATTTAGGTTCCTCTCTTTCTTGTATTGATTTGATACTTGCTTGTTATTTTTCCTTTTTATCTATAGATCCAAAAAAACCAAATGTTGCAGACAGAGACCGTTTTATTCTCAGTAAAGGACATGCTGTCGCTTCTTTGTATGCGACGCTGGCCTATAAAGGGTTTTTCTCAAAAGATCTCTTAAGCTCATTTAATCATAATGAAAGCGCTCTGCCCGAACATCCTACTCCAAATTGTATAGCCGGAGTAGAAATATCCTCTGGATCATTAGGACATGGTTTGTCAGTTGGAACTGGCATGGCATTGGGATTGAAAATGAATCAATTTCCTTCAAAAGTGGTGGTTTTGATGAGTGATGGAGAATGCAATGAAGGATCTGTCTGGGAGGCTGCCATGTTTGCTCCCAGCCAAAAACTGAGTAATTTAGTTGCTATCATCGACTATAATAAATGGCAGGCCACAGGAAGATCCAACGAGGTCTTAGCCCTATCACCGTTGAAAAAAAAATGGGAAGCCTTCGGGTGGAATGTATTCGAAATAGATGGACATAATTAAAACGAGATTCTTACAACCTTCGATAAGATTCCAGACCAAATGGGAAAGCCAACAGCTATTATTGCACACACTATAAAAGGAAAAGGTATTTCCTTTATGGAAGATGACAACAATTGGCATTATAAGATCCCTACAGAAGAGCATTTAGAGCAAGCAAGATTAGAACTAGGACTTGAATCTGAACTGATAAGACAAGAGTAAAGGCAGGAAGAGAATGAGAAATGCATTTGCACAGGAAATCACAGAACTTGCCAATAGAAAAGGTGAGATTGTTCTACTCTCTGGTGATATCGGAAATAGACTCTTTGATCAGTATAAAGAATTACATAAAAATCGTTTTTTCAACTGCGGAGTAGCAGAAGCCAATATGGCCAGTATGGCTGCAGGTCTTGCCATGGTTGGCTTACAACCGATTACCTATACCATTGCAGCTTTTAATACCATTCGATGTTTGGAACAGATACGAGTAGATATCTGCTATCACAATCTACCGGTAGTTATTGTAGGGGTAGGGTCTGGATTGTCCTATGCAAGTTTGGGATGTACTCATCACTGTCTCGAGGATATCGCTCATATGAGATCTATTCCCAATCTTACCGTCATTTGTCCTGCTGATAGTTGGGAGCTAAAAGCTCTACTTCGACAAACTATAACTTATCCCAATCCTGTTTACCTTCGGTTAGGGAAAAAGGGAGAGCCCAATGTCTATGATAGTCTTCCTGACGTAAAGATTGGGAAAGTCAATGTTTTACAAAGTGGAAAGAAAATCTGTCTTTTTTCTACAGGTACTATGGTTCCCTATGCTTTAGAAGCTGTACAAAATTTTCCGGAGATAGAAGTTGTCTCTATGCACACGATCAAACCAATCGATGAGGAATATCTTCTTTCTGCATCCAAGAGATTCTCCCATTGGATTTCACTGGAAGAGCATAGCCGAATCGGCGGATTGAGTAGTGCCCTATCAGATTGGTTGATAGATCACTCTTATTCAACCAAACTCTTTCCCATAACTACACCAGATCTTTTTCCACATCCAATAGGATCACAATCTTTTCTTAGGGAAAAATTTGGGATAGATATTTCATCCATCAAAGAAAAAATCGTAACTATTCAAAAGGAATTCTATGAAGACAAGTGCTGCCATACTCATTGAACAAAATAAACCTTTGATCATAGATCAAGTATCTTTACCTCCCTTACAACCAGGACAAGTGTTAGTCGAAATGAAATATAGCGGTATCTGTCATACCCAACTTTTGGAATGCAAAGGTAAAAAGGGAGCAGACCCTTATCTCCCACATCTATTAGGTCATGAAGGGAGCGGCATTGTCCTAGAAGTAGGAGAAAATGTAAAAAAGGTAGAAAAAGGAGATCATGTTATCTGTTCCTGGATGAAAGGATCTGGAGAAAATATTTTCTCTACTATCTATGATTGGAATGGAAAGAAAGTAAATGCTGGAGCCATAACCACCTTTCAAAAACATGCCATCATTAGCGAAAATAGAATCACTAAAATTCCCGAGAGTTTTCCTCTAAAAGAAGCTGCTCTCATTGGATGTGCTGCTGCTACAGGATTGGGTGTGATATTCAACACACTAAAACCCCATCCTGGTGATAGCATTGTCATTTTTGGGTGTGGAGGTATAGGCCTATGTGCAATCCGCGGTGCCTCTATAGCAGGATGTTTGCCTATCATAGCTGTTGACATCAACAACAATAAGAAAGAGGCAGCCATGCAGATGGGAGCTACACATTTCTTGGATAGCTCGAAAGAAGGATTTCAAGAAGAATTAAAAAACCTAGGTTCCATTGATTATGCGGTAGAAGCAAGCGGAAATACAATGGCCATGGACCAAGCTCTTGCCTCAGTTCGAAATCAAGGAGGAACAGCAGTGATTGTAGGTAATGCATCCCATGAAAAGAGACTGGCTATCAATCCTCTTCAATTCAATTTGGGTAAAAAACTCTTAGGCACTTGGGGCGGTGACAATCAACCAGATCTCCATTTTCCAAAATATTGTAAAATGGTTGATCACAAGCTACTTGATCTCTCTCTTCTAATGAATCGATCCTATTCTTTGGAACAAATCAACGAAGCCTTGGAAGATCTTAGTGAAGGAAAGGTTTTACGACCCTACATAGATATGTCGTTATGAAAATAGGTATAGATTTTGATAATACCATAGCTTGTTATGATGGTGTCTTTCACCAGGCAGCTTTAGAAAAAAATCTGATACCACCCTCTCTTGCAAAAGATAAAACCTCAGTAAGAGACTTTTTACGAAAAGAAGGGAAAGAGGAAGATTGGATCCTCCTGCAAGGCTATGTCTACGGTACAAGAATGGATTTGGCCCAAACTTTTCCCTTTTTTGAAGAGACATTATCTGCACTGCAGAAAATGGATCATGAGATCTATATTGTCAGTCATAAAACAAAAGAGCCTTACAAAGGCCCTTGTTATGATTTACATAGATCCGCAAGAGATTGGCTTAAGAAAAAAACCTTTTTTTCCTCTGTGAAAAAGGCTTTTTTCGAGCTTACTCTCAGTGAAAAATTAGATCGAATTCGATTATTGGAACTGGATCTATTCATAGATGACCTTCCAGAGCTATTATCACATAAGGATTTTCCTCCACTTGTACAAAAAATCCTCTTCGACCCTGAAAAAAAATATAGAGATAACCAAAGATTAGATGCCATTTCATCATGGAAAGAGATAATGTTGCTATTGAATCCATAGATAAAGCCTCTGAACAAAGTGTCTTAATCTCTCAAGCCAAAGAGATCATACCTTTGACTGGAGGAGCTAATAACAGGGTATTCAAAATAGTTTTACCCGAAGATACCTTGATTCTAAAGAGCTATTTCCATCATCCAAAAGATCCTAGAGATCGCCTCTCTACAGAGTATGATTTTTTATCCTTTTTATGGAAAGAGGGACAAAGATCCATCCCACAACCCTTAGAAAAACATCCTGCATTCCACATCGGCATTTATAGCTGTCTGCAAGGTTCAAAGGCTACTTTTCCGATAGAAAAAAAATTTGTTCAGCAAGCTTTAGATTTCTTCCTACAAATCAATACAAAGAAGGAAAAAGCTATCCATCTCCCAAATGCTTCTGAAGCCTGTTTTTCTTTGAGAGATTATATTTATGCTGTAGACAGGCGGATAGAAACTCTATTGGCCCTTACCCCATCTACATCTTTAGAAAGAGAGATTGTTCACTTCATTAGTACCACTCTCTTTCCCTATTGGGAAAAAAGGAAGAAAGATCTTCCACAGAGAGAAGAACCTCTTCCAAAAGATGAGAGAGTGATCACTCCCTCTGACTTTGGATTTCATAACATTTTAATCGATGATAAAGGGCAGTGCCTTTTCTTAGATTTTGAATATGCAGGATGGGATGATCCTATCAAAACCTTTTCTGACCTCTTCTTACAGCCGAAAATTCAAATCTCAGAGAAATATATCTCATGGGCATTGGACTATTTTTTACCTCACCTATCTCATCCAGAGAAGGGAGAAAGAAGATTTCATCTAGTCTTTCCCATCTGTCAAATCAAATGGCTTTGTATTATGTTAAACTCTTTCACAGAGTTGGGGAAAAAAAGAAGAGCTTTTTCGCAATCTTTGGAAGAATCAACACTATATGCAGAATTTCAACTCGTAAGAGAAAAATTCTATCAACTAAAGGAGGCTCAACATGGCATATTATGATTTTATATTAGCCAATCACAACAAAACAAAAAGAGATTATGTAGGAAGAGTCAATGAGTTTCCTAAAGCTAAAGCAATGGAAAAGGCTTGTTTATTCGAAAAAGATTATTGGGATGGAGAGCGATTCTATGGCTATGGTGGATATAAATACGATGGTAGATGGAAATCTGTCGCTGAAAAACTAATTGATCATTACAAGCTGAAAAGTGGCGATAAGGTATTAGACATTGGATGTGGTAAAGGTTTTCTCTTATATGAGATCATGCAATTAGTACCTGGAATTGAAGTAAGAGGCGTGGATATCTCCAAATATGCTATCGAACATGCCAAAGAAGAGGTAAAGCCTTACCTAACGCAAGCAAATGCTACTCATCTGCCTTTCCAAGATCAGGAATTTGATTTTGTTGTTTCTCTCAACACGCTACACAACTTGCCTTGTGAAGAGCTGGAAAAAGCCCTCAAGGAAATGCAAAGAGTCTCTAAGGGAAAATCTTATCTAGTTGTAGAGTCTTTCAGAAATAACGAAGAGAAGGTCAACATGCTCTATTGGCAGATCACATGCCAATCCTTTTATTCTCCCAAAAGTTGGGAGTGGTGGTTTAGCCATTGTGGATATACCGGA
>CAYPKB010000094.1:0-6017 GCA_964411185.1 uncultured bacterium | reverse complement strand
TTATCGAAATCCTTATTTCGTATTAAAGAGCCAATTTTTTCTTGGATCATGGATGTTTTACGATCCATCGCAAGACCTTTGAATTCTAAAATTCGATTAGCATGATAGGAAGAGAGAACTCCTAACCGGATTTCTGTATCTAGAGAATGCATAGATTTTTTCATCTCATACCATTCAGAGAGACTTTTTGCCCGAATAGTAATCTCTGCAATAGAAAACTGTTCTTGACTAATCTGCGGAAGAGAAAAGTCTGCTGTAAAAAACAGATCGATAGGGATTTGCTGGAAAGGCAAAAGCCACTTCGAAATCATATGATAGAAAAAATGGGCAGCCCCAAGTCTATATTTGCAAAGCATCATGACAGATAGAGTGTTTGTCTCTTCATCAGCCATCCATTTAAGGAGTGGAAGAGATCCATCTATAATATGGGCAATATTCTCTTGGAGTTCAAAAGAAGTTTCATATGAAATTTCTTCTTTGGGTAGTACTTTATATAACAGCTCTCTTACTCCCTCTTTATGATAAGAACCCAAACCGGAGTTAACGAGTGTGATTTCTAAATTTTCTTGAATGGTATCTGTTCTCATAAAAGAACCTCCCCTCTGGTCAAGAGGCTGGTTTGATATACACCATAAGAATTTTTGATCTTCCATTGGTAATTTCTACCCGTAGCAGTGGATGGTTGCAAAGCGCGCTTCTTTCTTACATAGCTCTTAAAGGATAGGATATTTATGGGTACTTTTTTCTTTCGTGCTAGTTCGATGGATCTAGAATGAATAAGAGAAGATTTCTTCGTTAACTGTAAAGCTTTATCATAAGCAGTAGTATTCGCTAGCTCAGATTGAAGCCAGGCTTTCATTATTTTTTGAGAACTATTTGAAAGATCTGCATAAAATTCTACTTTCAGAGCTGAAAATGCAGATGCCAAAGCTACAGCTGCAGTATCTGCTCCTCCTTCTCCCAAAACGGAAAGCTGCCCCATGAGACTTTGACCTTGCGATCCTGCGACTAATGCCACTCTACCATATCGAAGCTGATCTACTATCATATAAGGTCTAACATCAATGATCTTTGCAGCATGAGATCTAGCACAAGTGATAATTCCAGAATTGCTACCATTATAAATAGCAGATTGAATCCCTTGTTTTGCAAGAGCAGACTGTACTCCTACAGTCAATGTTTCCTCTGTTAGATGTTCAAATTTCTCTGGAATTAGAGAAGGAGCAGTAGAATTAACACTTTGGTCAAGGATAGAGCCAAATACTACTATAAGGCGTTGGTACCGATCTCTTCTCTCAGCAATGATGTTAGAAATTCTTGTCAAAACGTTTTCATTTGTAACGCTCGAACATAGAAACTTCATTACTAACGTATTCATCTTATTTTTTTAACCCAGAAAATCTAATTTTCTACTGCCATTTTCTTAATTTCATCAATCCTAAAAAATCTATTGAGAACGACTCCTAAACAATTTTTTATCGGAATAACAAAGATCATTTTGATGCTCAAAAGTTCGAAATAATCTGTTCAACCTCTTCAAAAAAATCCCTTCAAACTTCTTAGGACTTAAATTAAACTTTTATTCCCAAATGATTTTTATGTCCAAAAAAATTTAAGTAAATATTTGAAATAAAAGATTCATACAACTTCTAGTAAATTTCATCTCGTTATAAATCAGTGATTTACATACTTCATTTCATAGAGAAGTTTTCGAAAAGTTTTATTAAATTAAGACAGAAAACTAAGAAGAAGGAGTAATAATTTGATCAAAAAAGGGGTCAGGAAAGGTATATTGCCTTAATTCACACTCTTTTGTTAGACTTTTTCCTTTAACCCGAAAGAGGAGAAACCTTTAAATGACAAATCAATCTACGCATGATTGGAACGAACTCAACGTATTAGACGATGTCGAGTACAAAGAAGCAGATGCGAAACTATTTGAAGAACTATTAGAAAAAAAAGAAATTTCCCCAGAAACGCCTAGCTCCTCTAAGGGTGGACAAATTATCAAGGGAAGAATAGTAGAAATCACTAAAGATTTTGTTATTATTGACGTGGGTCTAAAGTCAGAGGGATTAGTTTCTATTTCTGAATTTGATGATTCTGCAGAAATCGCCTTAGGCAATGAAATCGAAGTATTCCTAGACCAAACAGAAGGTTCAGACGGTCAAATCGTCTTATCAAAAGATAAAGCAAAAAAACAACGTCAATGGGAATACATAGTAAGCAATTGTGAAGAGGGTTCTATTATTCGTGGAAAAGTCATCCGCAAAGTAAAAGGCGGATTGATGGTTGACATTGGAATGGAAGCCTTCTTACCTGGTTCTCAAATCGACAACAAAAGAATCAAAAATTTAGATGAATTTGTTGGAAAGACTTACGATTTTAAAATCCTCAAAATCAACATTGAACGTAAAAATATCGTAGTTTCCAGAAGAGAAATTCTAGAGGAAGAGCGCATCTCTAAAAAAGCAGAAATGCTACAAAACATCGAAATTGGAGATGTGAAAAAAGGGTTAGTAAAAAACATCACTGACTTTGGTGTCTTCCTAGATCTAGATGGTATTGATGGACTTCTCCATATCACCGATATGACATGGAAGAGAATCAAACATCCTTCTGAGATGGTCTCTGTAGGAGATGAAATCGGTGTCATGATTTTAAGCATCGATAAAGAGAAAGGAAGAGTTGCATTGGGCTTGAAGCAAATGGAACAAAATCCATGGGAAGAAATAGAGAGTAAATATCCTCCAGGAACGATCGTTTCCGGAAAAATTGTAAACCTAGTTTCTTATGGCGCATTCATCGAGATTGAACCAGGCATTGAAGGCCTTATTCACGTATCAGAAATGTCTTGGACAAAGACTATTACTGATCCAGGTGAAGTGGTCAATATTGGTGACGAAGTTCGTGCTATCGTATTATCCATTCAAAAAGAGGATGGAAAAATTTCATTGGGTATGAAGCAACTGGAACATAATCCTTGGGATGATGTCGAAAGAAAATATCCTGTGGGGAAAGAAGTCGAAGCTGAAATACGCAATCTCACAAACTATGGTGCCTTTGTAGAGCTAGAAAAAGGAATCGATGGCCTTATTCATATTTCAGATCTCAGTTGGATTAAAAAAGTATCACATCCTTCTGAAGTTTTAAATAAGGGTGATAAAGTAAAAGCTATAGTCCTATCTGTTGATAAGGAAAGCAAAAAAATTACTTTAGGCATTAAACAACTTACTTCTAACCCATGGGAATCTATTGAAAGAACCATGCCAGTTGGATCGCTAGTGGAAGGTGAAGTAACAAAAACAACTGCATTTGGTGCTTTTGTAGAGTTAGAAAACGGCATTGAAGCTTTAATTCACGTAACAGAATTATCTGATCAACCTTTTGGAAAGGTGGAAGATGTAATCAAGAAAGGTGATAAAGTTACGGCAAAAGTTATAAAACTTGATCCAGAACATAAAAAAATCTCTCTATCTATTAAAGATTATTTAATCGAGAAAAATCAAATGAATAGAGATGACATAGTACTCCGAAAAAAAGAAGAAGAGGATGCGGATGAATAAAGATTTAATCGCTATTTTCGAATACCTTGAACGGGAAAAAGGGATTAAACGAGAAGTCGTAGCCCGAGCGATCGAGGATTCTTTGTTAGCCGCAGCAAAAAAAAGTGTAACTGGCGCAGAACATGTCGATGTCCAAATCAATCCTAAAACAGGTGATATCGAAGTAGTTACCCAAAAAAAGATTGTCGATCAAGTTGACAATCCAGAAATGGAAATATCTCTAAAAGAAGCAAGAGAACTTGAGCCTAATTGTGAAGTAGACCAATGGCTTGAAATATTGGTAACACCACAAGATTTCGGTAGAATTGCGGCGCAAACAGCTCGCCAAATTATCACCCAGAAATTAAGGGGTGCTGAAAGAGATGTCATCTATGAAGAATACCGTCATAGAAAAGGCGAATTAATTTCAGGCACAATCAAACGCTTTGTTCGTGGTAAAAATGCAATTGTAGATTTAGGTAAAGTAGAAGCTATCTTGCCAGAAAGACTTTACCCTAAAACAGAAAAATATCAGGTCGGAGAAAAAGTACAGGCCCTTTTATTGGACGTACGTGATACTGAAATTGGAGGAGCAGAAGTTGTTTTAACTAGAAATCATCCAGAGTTTGTCGCTGAACTGTTTAAACAAGAAGTACCAGAATTACAGGATGGGACTGTAACGATAGAAAAAATAGCAAGAGAGGCCGGATACCGAACCAAAATGGCTGTATCGTCTCATGATATAAAAGTAGATCCTGTAGGCACTTGTGTAGGCGTTAGAGGAACAAGGATCAAAAATATTATCCGAGAGCTAAACAATGAAAAAATAGACATCATGCCTTTTTCAGAAGATCCTATTTCTTTACTGCATAATGCACTATCACCCATCGAAATCAGAAAATATAAAGTGAATGACTCTACTGTTCATGTAGTGGTAGCTGATGAAGATTATCCTGCTGTTATCGGAAAAAAAGGAATGAATGCAAGACTCACTTCTAGATTAATTGAAATGGAATTAGAAGTGCAAAAACTGACAGATTATCAAAAATTGGTAACTGTTCAGATGGCAGAACTGGGAGATACAGAAGATCCAAAGTTAGATGAACCAATACAAATCACTGGCATCAGCTCTTTGATCATAGAAAGCTTAAAAAGCTCAGGATTTGACACCATCAGAAAAATTGCTTCTGCCTCTCCTTATGATTTATCCGCCAAAGTACCTGGATTGAGTTATTTCGATCTTGCAGAAAAAATTTTAGAGCAATTTAAACCTAAAGAAGAGGATTTATCCATTGGTTAAAAACCTTAAAATAAACATTAAAAACGCCCAATTGGCTGAAGCCTTAAATATCGACTCAATTGCTGGAAAAAAAAGAAAAAAAGCAAAGAAAGATGAGCCGAAAGAAAAGCCCACAGAAGAAGATTCCACTAAGCGACCCAAGGCAAGAATCGTAAAACCTCCCAGAGAGAGAAAAGAAGAACTCTTAGAAGAGGAACGTGTAGAAACTCCAAAAGAAGAGATTACTCTTGCTGAACCCCAAGAAGAAGTAAAGGTTGCAGAAGATAAGAAAGCTGAACCTGCTGAAGTAGAAGAAAAAAAAGAAGAACCGACAGAAACTCCCAAACAAGAAAAGACATCTTTTGTAGAAACTAGAGAAGAAAAGAAAGGTCCCAAAAAACCCCAAAAAGAACAAAAGTTAGGTCGAAAAAGAGATATTACGAGAACTTTTGATTCTAGAGATAAAAAAGGGTTGAGAGATGCAGAAGATGATAGATGGCGAAAAAAACGCATTCCAAAACACCATAAAAAACAAGTTTTGGAAGAAAATATTGTACGACCTAAATCTCTCAAAATCCGTCTTCCTATTACCATTAAAGATCTTGCTCAGGAAATGAAGCTAAAAGCCTCTCAGCTTATTTCAAAGCTTTTTATGCAAGGGTTGACTCTTACACTCAATGACTACCTAGAAGATGAGACAACAGTGCAGCTATTAGGTCATGAGTTTGATTGTGAAATTACCATCGATACAAGTGAAGAAGAAAGAGTCCGTATCACCGGAAAAACGATTCGAGAAGAAATTTCTGAAAGTGAACCTGCTGAATTAAAAGCTAGAGCTCCTGTTGTAACCTTTTTAGGACACGTAGACCACGGAAAAACCAGCCTCATTGATGCTATCCGTAAAAGTCAAATAGCAAGTCAAGAAGCTGGCGCTATTACACAACATATAGGTGCATTCAAAACAAAAACGGAATCGGGAGAAATCACCATTCTAGACACCCCTGGGCACGAAGCTTTTTCCAGCCTGAGAAGGAGGGGGGGCAACATAGCTGACCTGGCGGTTCTGGTGGTTGACATCAATGAGGGGGTGATGCCGCAGACCAGGGAGAGCATAAATATACTGAAAGCAGGGAAGGTTCCCTTCATCATAGCAGCAAACAAGATAGATTTGATTCCTGGCTGGAGGGGAAAAA
>CAYPKB010000093.1:0-6019 GCA_964411185.1 uncultured bacterium | reverse complement strand
TGTTGATAGGGTGAATACCTAAATAATGATGAGGTGATTGATGAGAAAAAGAAAAAAGAAGCTCAGGATGATCTGTTAAATCATCAGAGAGTGTTTGCAGGTCCATTTATCGAAAAGGTTCAGTACTCTAATCGATCAACACAGTAGCAAAGATTTTTTTCTATGGCAATTGGATTGCCGTTAGGGACGCGAATCCCCTTTTCATTACGATTTTTTCGAACTCTAAAAGAGGCTACTTCTTTAGGCAAAGATAAGGAAATTTCCTCATTTTCTTTAGCATGAATGATGATAACTTTTGGTCTATAACCAGACCAACGTATATCAATCGAACCAAAACTTGTCTGATATCCAGTCAATCTTCCTGAATGGAAAAGAGGAGATCGAATGAAAAGACTTCCCTTTTCCTCTTCTAGGAAAAGAGAGAGAATAAATGAGGCTCCATTAGACAATACAGAAAAAGCATCCTCACATGGCAAACAGTTGTTTGGGAAGATATTCTGATAATCGAAATCATAGGCTCTGGGCACAAAAATTCCCGAAAATCCAGCTAAAAAATAGGATAGCAATGCTTCTTTTATAAGATCCTTTTGATGAGTCTCTTGTTTAGTATGAAAAAGTAGATCTTTGGTAACTGGATAAGAGAGGCCTGCTTGTAACCAAACAGGTAATATCTCCTCTAAAGATCGTCTGCCGACAACTTGCTTCCAATGCAGCTTTTTACTTACACCTAGGGCTAGACGAAGAGTTGATTTTGGAAAAGTATCTATCTGTTCACGCAAGGTATGAGGAACATTTTTTTCTACAGAAAAAAGGGCATCTCTTCCCTTTTCGAATAGTAGAAAAAGGCTTTTATTTTTTCCATATAGATGATACCGAAAAAAACCACTTTTTTCCTTTCCAAAGATAGAAAGTTTCCATTTTTCTAAATCACAAGTGACAGTAAAATGCGACAGGGGCCCTTCTACTGGTACCTCTATTTCTTTCCAGAGCTCTTCTTCATAATAGAGTTCGATTTTTCCAGGAAAAATCTTTGCTGTATAAGAGGTTCCAGGAATCAGTGCTTTGGTTCCAGGTTCTGATGAGTAAGGTCGGTATCTTTGAGCAATTTCTATCTGCATGGTTCTCCATAAAGAGCATCTTGATGATTTTCTAGAAGCTGTATGGAGTGAATTTCATTAGAACGAATTCCCCCTTGCTTGACTTTAACTAAAAGAAAGTTATCAGTATGACCATAGATGTACCCATCCTTTTCCTTCCCTTCAAAAAGAACTTCCATCTCTCTTCCGATATATTCGCTTCGGAGAGAAAAAGCCCTGTTTTCAGCAAGACGCAATAATTTTTGCTTTCTCTCTTTCATGACAGAGGGGTCAATGGGGTTGAGATATTTAGCAGCCCTTGTTCTTTCCCTAGGGCTATAGGGAAATACATGGACCTTGGCAAAAGGAAGTTCTCGTACAAGATCCATAGTATCTTCAAAATCTGCTTCTGTCTCTCCAGGAAAACCAACAATCACATCAGTAGTAAGTGTAAAACCTGGATTTCTTTTCACCAATTTTTGCACTGTATCAAGGAAGATCTGCTTGGTATATTTTCGGTTCATCTTTTTCAAAATGGCATTGGAACCGGACTGTAATACAATGTGCATGCTAGCACAGGTATTCTTTCCGCCTAAGATAGCTTCTGTAAGAAGCTCGTCTACCTCATCTGGGTCTATAGAAGAGAGCCTCACTCTACGAATCCCCTCAACCTGATCTACCTCTCTGATCAGATCAGCAAGCCTTCTATCGCCATCTTCAAAATCCCCTACATTGATACCGGTAATAACTACCTCTTTGTATCCCGATCGGATAAGCGTTCGCACTTCTTCTAAAACATCTTCTATCTTTCTGGAGCGGGATCTACCTCTTACGTAAGGTATGATGCAATAGGTGCAAAAGGAGTTGCATCCATCTTGCACTTTGACAAAGGCTCTTGTATGCGCCTCAAAGTTTTTAATAGAAAATTCCGGCAGCTCTTTTTCCTCTGGAAAAGCAATTTGAATCAAATCCTCTTTTTTCTTATTGGAAACCTTTGTTACTTGAGAAGAGATTGCCTCCAAGTCATCAGTGCCATGATCTACCAAACCACCTGTGACATAAATAGAAGCATCCGGATGGGCTTTGGCTAATTTCCGAATCTGTGCTTTCGAGGAATTAGCTGCATCTTTTGTAACTGTGCAGCTATTGACGATACAGATATCTGCCAGCTCCTCTCCCTCTGCGGGAGAATATCCTAACTTACCAAGTTGGTCCGCATAGGCTTGCGATTCATACTGGTTGGTTCTACACCCGAGTGTTACAATTCGATATTTTTTTTTCATAGGCTGGAAAAATTATCCCAATTCTTACTCTTTGATGCAACGATTGAAGCTTTTCTATTAACTCTTTCTTTCGTATCCTGTATGTAAAAATTATGGAAAATCTTAGTTTACTCCGCTTTGCGGCCACTTTATTTATTGTATTGAATGCAACGGGTCAGATACCTCTATTCATCTCAATACTAAAACCTTACGATCCTAAAACCCAGAGGAAAATGATTATTAGAGAGCTCTTTTTTGCTCTTGTCATTCTTCTGGCTTTTGCCTTTTTTGGAGATGAGATCCTATCTATTTTAGGAATTACCAAGTCAATTATTGGTATAGCCGGAGGTATTCTCTTATTTCTCATAGCTATGACTATGATCTTCCCCAAAGAAGAAAAAGAAAAGGGTCTGCCCCCTCATGAACCTCTGATTGTCCCTCTAGCGATACCTGCTATTGCAGGACCGGGCTCTATTGCCGCCGTTATGGTTTTCACTTCACACTTCAGTACTCCCTTCATCCCTCTGATTGCTATCCTCTTAGCTTGGCTGCCCTCTCTACTGATTTTATTGGCAGCTTCCTATCTACAATATTTTTTAGGGACTAAAGGATTAACAGCTCTGCAGAGATTAGGAGGGATGTTAGTCTGTCTTGTGGGTATACAGATGTTTAGCAAAGGGGTCGTTGATCTAGTAAAAGAAAACTTTTTTTAAGCTATCTTCCCTTTAACTAAGTCAATCTTGAGCTAAAAATTCCTTATAATGAGGCCAAACTCTTTTAGGAACTTCTGCTTCGACAAAGATTTTGTTCCCCTCATAACTTGTCTCTAGTACATGGGCATTTTGGGCAAATTCTGCATATTTTTTATATTGATTTTGATCGAAACAAAAAGTCCCATGTTTTCTTAATTTAGCTAGCTCTTTCATCATTTTTTCTAAAAGAGATGGAAAACCCTCTTTTGTAACGGCAGATAGAGCAACAGTATGAGGATAGAGGAAACGCAACTTCCTTGCTTCAGTAGAGATACCCTTATCTTTTTTATTCAAAATTGTAATAGAGGGTTTTTCTTCCATTCCGAGCTCTGACAAAATCTCTTTCGTAGTATTTGCCTCTTCTAAAGCTTGATGAGAGGATCCATCTACGACTTGCAGAAGGACATCTGCAAAAAGAACCTCCTCCAATGTGCTTTTAAAAGCAGCTATCAGCTGATGGGGTAATTTACGAATGAATCCCACAGTATCGATCAATAGGATAGCTTGTTGATTAGGGAGATAGAATTTGCGTGTAGTGGTATCTAACGTAGCAAAAAGTTTATCCTCAATAAAAACTTGGGCTTTGGTAAGAGCTTCTAATAGAGTAGATTTACCTGCGTTGGTGTAACCCACAATGGCAAAAATGGGAATATTGGTCCGTAACCTCGAAGATCGTTGCGTCTCTCTTTGCCGAATTACCTCTTTTAGCTCCTTCTCTAATTTAGAAATTTTAGATTTGATAAGTCTTCGATCTATTTCTATCTGTCTTTCACCCGCTCCCTTTAAAAATCCTCCCTTTCCGGCACTTCCTCCTGTTCTTTGTCTTTCTAGGTGAGTCCATAATCTCTTTAATCTGGGCAATTGATATCGGAAAGTAGCTAGATCTACCTGAATTTTTGCCTCTTTCGTCTGAGCTCTTTGAGAGAAAACCCCTAAAATCAGCTCTGTCCTATCAATAACGGCTCTTTTTACTTTTTTTTCGATATTTCTCTGTTGTTGGGGGGAAATTTCTTCATCAAAGATGATCAAATCACAACCCTTTTCTTCCACTATCGAAGCGATCTCTTCAATTTTCCCCTTACCCAAATAGGTGGAGGCCTCTATTTTTCGCAAGGGAGCTGCTAAGGCATAGGTTTTTTCAATCCCAAAAGTCTCAGCGAGTCTTCGGAGCTCTTCTAAATGCTCTTCCGTTTTCTTTTTTTCTTTGCTGGTTGTATATACACCTACCAATAGAGCTACAGCCTCTTCTGAAACCTCATGTATGCGCCCTGCTCCAGCGGAAGTAGAAAAATCAATGTCCATAGGTAAAATCCAAAGTTAGCCCATCATAGGCAAGAGTTACATCATCAGGTAATTCTCTATTCAATGCTTCCTGTTCCAACTCATGGGCAATGTGGGTGAAATAGGTTCTTTTAGCTCCTATTTTTTCTCTAAAAGATAGGGCTTGTTCAATGGTCAAATGGGCAGGAGAAAAAGTTTTTCTAAGAGCACTGAGAATCAAAATTTCAGTTCCAGCAAGATAAGAAAAGATAGCAGGATCATATGTTTGTATATCTGTTAGATAGGCAAGATTTCCTATCTTGAATCCATTTACCTTCATAGACATTTGATGATAACTTACATAATTGAAATGAATACCGGAGAGTGTAATCTCACCATTTTCCTCCGGCAAAATATGGGGATCGAGTTGAGTAATTCCTTTTTTTCTTTCTTCAAAAAGATAGTGGAAGCGGGTCCTTATCTCTTGTAAGCTTTCTCGGGAAAGAAGGGTTGGTAAGGGGATTTCTCCAAAGCAAAAAACCCTTAGATCATCGATTCCTGCAATATGGTCATAATGAGTATGAGTAACTAAAAATCCGTCTAACTTCTTTATTCCATATCGAAGAGCTTGTTGCCTGATATCAGGACCTGCATCTAATAATATATTTTTCCCATTCAGCTGAAAAAGCGTTGAAGATCTAAGTCTGTTATTTTTGGGATTGTTGGAGGTGCATACTGGACAAGAACACCCTATCATGGGGACTCCCATAGAAGCACCCGTGCCCAAGAATATCATCTTTCCATTCATCTATTTCCCCTCCTTCTGGAAATGAGATTGAGCCCATAGTGAGACAGCTTTCCTCCCATAATAACCATGATATAATAGCCCTCGAGACCCGAAACCACCAAGCAGTGTTGCTCTATTACTTTGTTGTATAAGAAAAGGTAGATAGACTCCTTTTCTGCAAAGTCGGACACCAGACTGGGTTTTTATAGGAGAAAAAGAGGAAATATATGGAAAAAGACTACCCATAGTAGTTAGTAAATCCCCAAGTTTTTTCTCGTTGGGTTCCATCGAAGAAAATTGTTTTTCATAGGTAGCTCCGATCCAGTAGGTATTTTGTTCAACGCCTGGGGTAAGATGCCCCTTCCCAATAACAGGCAAAAAAGGTGGGGTATAGTTTCCAGATAGTATCATCATATCCCCTTTGATTTTTTCTGTGGTAAAGGGAAGAGGAAAATCGTCTGCCAGTTTATCCCCAGTACAATAAAAAGTGTGGATAAATTCATTTTCTTGACGAGGGAAAAATTTTTCTTGTTTCCAGTGTAATTTATGCGTACTGCAAAATGTAAAAAGAGCCTGCAAATACTCTGCAGGATAGACCGTTGCACCTCTTTCTATCACTATCCCACTTCGATTGGCTCCATATTCTTTAGCCATCTCGCATGAGATCCAGGTAAGCTCTTGTTCCTCTTGAGATTTCTTCTGAAGGAGCTCCTCTATCTTATCATTTTTCGCACATTTAAAAATGGGCGTTATATGATAGATTTTTTTTTCTGCATAGTTTTGGGCTATAGAAAGAAGAGATAAACTCTCCTGAAAACAGAGCTCTCCTAGCCAACTTTTATTTGCCTTTTCTCCCACAAAATAATGAAGAAGTCCTGAAGA
>CAYPKB010000092.1:0-6020 GCA_964411185.1 uncultured bacterium | reverse complement strand
GCAGCTCTCCCTCCTCAGAAAAAGACAAAAAAAATATATTGGAAAAATCTTGAGAGTGGTGGTGGAAGGATATCACCCGGAATCAGAACTGCTACTTACAGGACGATTTTATGGACAATGTCCCGAGATGGATGGACAAGTCATTCTCAATGACTATGCGCTAGTAGATGAATTTTCCGCCTTTTATCAAGTGGAAATTACCGATGTAGCCGATTATGACCTGATCGGAAAGGTCGTTGCCAAAGATAAGAGTAAAAAAAATCCACTTGCCATCGTATAAGATTGCTTTCGCTCTAAAGTTTTCTTTGCTATAGACCATTATATGGGCAATTGGCATGCGAAATCACCCAGAGAAATATTCCACGAGTTGGATAGTAGGGAAAAAGGATTAAGCGATAGGGAGGCATCTTTCAGGCTAAGAAAGATAGGTCCTAATATCCTGATGCAAAAGAAAAGGGAGAGTGCCTTTTCGATTTTCTTACGACAATTTCGTAGCATTGTAATATTAGTTCTTCTTTTTGTCTTTTTTCTCTCTCTTTTTACTGCCAATTGGATAGAGTCTGGAGCTATCTTTGTTGTCATTTTGGTAAATACTCTCATCGGCTTTTTTAGTGAATGGAAGGCAGCCAGAACTATGGAGGCCCTACTCCATTTGGGGCAGGCAAAAGCTACAGTAATGCGAAATGGGAAAACCATTCATCTTACATCTAAAGAGATCGTACCTGGCGATATCCTGCTCTTAGATCCCAATGAACCTATTACTGCCGATGCAAGGCTATTCGAATCGAAGGGGTTAAGGGTAAATGAAGCTGCTCTCACAGGAGAATCTCTTCCCGTGATCAAAGAGACCGGGAAAATTGCCGAAAAAGCAGAACTTCCTGAACGGACGAATATGGTCTTCAAAGGAACCAAAGTATCGGATGGAGAGGGGAAGGCAATAGTAGTTTCGACTGGAAATGATACCGAGATTGGAAAAATTGTTCGTATGGCTTCCAAAACCCAAAAAAGAGAGACACCACTCCAAAAACAGTTGAATATCCTGGGAAGACGATCTGTTTTTTTTGTAGCTATCATTGCCATTCTTATCGGAGTAGTAGGCTTTTTACTTGGCAAACCCATTATGCTTATGATCTACACTGCCATAGCATTGGGCGTTGCAGCGGTTCCTGAAGGGTTGCCCATAGTAGCAGTGATAGCCTTAGCCAGGGGAATGTATCTTATGGCCAAGAAAAATGTTCTGATCAACCATCTCCAAGCAGTGGAAACATTAGGTTCCACCACTATCATTTTTGCAGATAAAACGGGAACGCTCACAGAAAATAAAATGTTGGTGAGTAGGATTGTGACAGAGGCAAAAGATTTTTCCATAGGCGAATGCAAAGGTAAATCTATGGAAGCATTAGAAAAATCTTTTCGCACTTCCATAAAAAAAGAAAAGGATCCTCTTTCGATCAAAGCATTGATGATTGGGCTCTTATGCAACAATGCTATAGGAGATCCAGAGGAGCAAGAAGGTGGTGGAGATCCTATGGAAGTTGCATTAGTCCAAGCAGCAAAAGTTGCAGGACTTTCTAAGAAGAACCTTCTGCAGAAATATCCGGAAATCTTCGAAGTTCCTTTTGATAGAAGTAATATGATGATGGCAACCTGTCATCAGAAAGAGAAAAAGTTCTTTCTTGCGGTCAAAGGAGCTCCTGAAAATGTGATCGATAAATCCAAATATCTTGCCATAGAAGGAGAGAAAAAAAAGAGTTTTTCTTCAGAGGATAAAAAAATATGGAAAGAGGCCATTCATATTCTTGCCTCAGATGGGTTACGGCTTTTGGGAATAGCTCAGAAAGAGACGGAAAATGAAAAAGAAAATCCTTTTGATGATCTCACTTTTATAGGGCTCATCTGTTTTTACGATCCCCCGGCAAAAGATGCCCCTGATGCCATTGAAGAGTGTAGAAGCGCAGGGATACGCGTGATTATGGTCACAGGAGATCAGGGGGATACAGCAAAAGCTATAGCAAGATCTGTTGGAATTATAGAAGAAAATGGGGAAGAAGAGGTCATATTGGGTTCTGAGCTGAGAAACCCCAAAGAGCTGAAAGGAGAGGCAAAAAGAAGAATGCATGCATCCAACCTATTTGCCAGGGTGACTCCAAAACAAAAACTCTTACTGATTCAACTCTACCAAAGCTATGGGGAAATAGTGGCCATGACAGGGGATGGAGTCAATGATGCTCCTGCATTGCAGAAGGCAGATATTGGAATCGCCATGGGAAAAAGGGGGACTGATGCTGCAAAACAGGTCGCTGATATGATCTTAAAAAATGATCGCTTCAAATATATAGCTGATGCCGTAGAGCAGGGAAGGCTGATATTCAAAAACATCAGAAAATCTGTCATGTTCATGCTATGCACCAATGGAGCACAAATCGCCCTAGTAGCCATAGCCTCTTTTTTATCTTGGACTTTGCCTCTTACTCCTTTACAAATCCTTTTTTTGAATGTCCTTACCGATGTCTTTCCTGCTTTGGCCCTGAGCGTGGGAGAAAAAAGTGGAACAGAGATGAAAAAAGCGCCACGTTCCAAAAAAGAAAAAATCTTAACGAATAGGCATTTTTCAGCCATCGGTATTTGGAGTCTGATTATTGCAGCTGTTGTTCTCTCTTCTATGAAACTAAGTGCTTTTTTCTTTGAACTTTCTTCGGTCGAAGCTCAAACCATCTCCTTTTTGACGCTCGGTATTTCTAAACTTTGGTTTACCTTCAATTTACGAGATATAGAGTCTCCTTTCTGGAAAAATGAAATCACCCAAAATCGTTGGGTTTGGTATGCCATTGCCCTATGTCTTATTTTCTTAGGCTCTGCTGTCTATATTCCTTTCCTTTCTGCCATATTGCAAACTCAATTAGCCCATCCTATCTTTTGGGGATGGATTCTATCCTTCAGTCTGCTACCGCTATTGGTGGGACAAATCCTTCTCCAGTGTGCAAAAAGAGGAAGGAAAGAGAGATTTTTCCAGCAATAAACAAAATTTCCTATTGCACTCCTCCTATTTTTTCATTATTCCAAGAGAAAAAGAGATAGTTTTTCAATGTCGAAAAAAAAAGAGAATATGGGAGAAGTTTCAGAAATACGGGGAAGCACAGCTCTTTTCTATTTTCCTAGAAAATTACCCGAAATTCTCCATGTTGTTGAAGTCTACATCGGAGAGAGGAAGATCTCTTTTGAAATTGTACAACACACTTCAGAAAAAGAGGCAAAAGGAATAGCTCTTCATCCCACAGAGGGGATTCAGAGGGGAGCTAAGGCCATCGATACCAAAAGCCCTATATCCGTTCCTGTAGGAGAGGAAATCTTGGGTAGGGTCTTCAATCTTTTCGGAGAGGTGCAAGATGGGAAGGAAGGTTTAGAACATATAAGGAAAGAGCCTATTCACCGTCCTTTCATTCCTATGAAAAAACAGCGGATCATCAAAGAGATTCTAGAAACAGGGATCAAAGCCATCGATCTGCTCAGTCCCATAGAAAAAGGGGGAAAGGCGGGAATGTTTGGGGGAGCAGGAGTAGGAAAAACCGTTTTGATCATGGAAATGATCTATAATATGGCCTCCAAGCACAAAGGGGTAAGTCTCTTTTGCGGCATCGGAGAGAGAACGAGAGAGGCTGTAGATCTTTACCGTGAAATCCAAGAGCAAAACATTTTAGACAAGACTGTCTTAGTTTTTGGGCAGATGGATGAGCAACCCGGCGCTAGATTTCGAGTGGGCCACAGTGCACTTACTATGGCGGAATACTTCCGAGAAGAGGGGAAAGATGTGCTCCTTCTTATCGACAATATTTTTCGTTTTGTTCAAGCAGGCTCAGAGGTATCAGGGTTGTTAGGCCGGTTACCTTCACGTGTTGGATATCAACCTACTATGGCAACAGAACTTTCCCAGCTGCAAGAGAGAATCTGTTCTACTGATTCTGCCACCATCTCTTCCATTCAAGCAGTCTACGTTCCAGCGGATGATTTTACGGATCCGGCAGCTGTTCATATTTTCGGCCATCTTTCCTCTACTGTTGTGTTATCTAGAAAAAGAGCCAGCCAAGGACTCTATCCTGCGATAGATCCTTTACAATCCCAGTCAAAAATGTTGAATCCTGAATTTGTGGGAGAAAGACATTTTCATGTGGCTAAAGAGGTGAAAAATACTCTTGCCACCTATGAGAATCTCAAAGATATCATAGCTATTTTAGGATTTCAGGAGCTTGCAAGAAAGGATCAACAAACCGTAACCAAAGCTAGAAAATTAGAAAAATTTCTTACTCAACCATTTTTCATGACTGAGCAATTTACCTCCATTGAGGGCAAATTTGTCTCCATCGAAGATACATTAGATGGGTGTGAGAGGATTTTGCAAGGGGAAATAGAAGATCTATCAGAAGATGATTTATATATGGTCGGTGGAATCGATGATGCATTAGAAAAAGCTCGCAAAAGAAAAAAATCCAAAGAAAACGATGATCTTAATAGTAGTCACGCCCAATAAACGCATAGTAAAAAAAGATATCCAAGAGGTGATAGCTGAAGGAGGGGAGGGTAGTTTTGGTCTTCTACCTAACCATCAAGATTATCTCAGCGCAATCATTCCTTCTATTCTTACCTATCGTCAAGAAGGAAAAGAGGGATATATAGCCGTAGATGATGGGATCTTAGTAAAGAAGGGAGAAAAAGTCTCCCTTTGTACGAAAGAGGCCTTTGAAAAGGAAAACCTAGGCCAATTAAAAAAAGAGATGGAAGAGAGTCTTCTATCTGCAAAAGAGTCTGAAAAAAGATCAAGACAAGAAATGTTGCAGATGGAAATTTCCTTTATCAAAAAATTCTATAGTTTGAAAAATCCGGAGTGAACTTTTGGTTGAGAAAAATGATAAAGAACTCTTGAAAAAAATCGAAAGAAAAGAAAAGCAGAAGATACGAGCCAAAAGAGAGAAAAAATGGTCCTCTTGGATGGGACTTTCCGTATTCGGAATTATAGGATGGTCTGTCATGATCCCCACTCTTATTGGATTGGGCATAGGATTCTGGATAGATAGCAACTATACGACCCCTTTTTCTTGGACCCTAATGCTTTTTATTGGAGGTCTGATAGGTGGATGTTTTATGGCTTGGGGTTGGATAAGAAGTGAAAGAAGATATATAGAGAAGAAAAGAGATGACGATGAGTAATGTTCTACCACATATTTTCCTACTTATAAGTGGATTTTTCATAGGAAGGCTATATTTTGCCTTTCTTTGGTATCAAATACAACAAATGATGCAAAAAGCAAACTCCCTTTACTGGGGAATAGGTGGTTTCACTCTCCGTTTACTCGGAGTGGGTCTTATTTTTTATCTGGTATTACAACAATGGGGGATAGAGGGGCTCCTTTTTTTTCTTGTAGGATGGATGGTATCTAAATTGAGAACGAAACAAAGGATAGAAAATGAAAATTAGTCCGGATGCAATCATCTATTACGAGTGGGGCTGGGTTACCATCAATGCAACCATTGTAAATAGTTGGATTGTGATGGCGATTTTGATTGTTCTATCTTATCTCGTAACCAGGCGTATCTCTTACTCCATGGATACTATTCCTAGGTTCCAACATGCTTTAGAAATTATTGTGGGGTATATAAGAAATCAAATTCGCGAGATCACCGGTCAAGATCCAAAAATTTTCCTTCCCTTTTTGGGAACACTTTTTCTTTTCATCTCTCTTTCCAATCTCTTATCCCTTGTTCCCTTCTTTTATTCGCCGGCAGGATCTCTATCTACTACAGGAGCTTTGGCACTTTGTGTATTTTTTGCGGTTCCCTTCTATGGGATCAAAAGTCTAGGGATCGCCAAATATTTTAAACAGTATATCAAACCCACTATCTTTCTACTTCCTTTCAAGATTATCAGTGAGATCACAAGGACATTTTCTTTGGCCGTACGTCTTTTTGGAAATATCATGAGCGGTACATTGATTGTAATGGTACTTCTTACGGTAGCACCTCTTTTT
>CAYPKB010000091.1:0-6025 GCA_964411185.1 uncultured bacterium | reverse complement strand
TGGCTTGCTTTTTTTCATCCAGCACGGGAGAAAAAAGTGCAGTTCTTAAAGCGCTCAGAGAGTGTTTGTCATTTTTGACTACATTGTTTTCAAATTCGTGAATCGCTATATCTACCTCGTCAATCAAATCGAATGTATTGATGGTATCTATAAGAAACTTACCGATTTCTTTGTCTGGAGATGAAGTTACTTCTTCTGCTAATAACTTTAGCAATTTGTGAAATAGGCTAGTTGCTTTTTTGAGGAAATTTCGTTGTGAGATATAGGTGTTATCTCTTTCTGATATTTTTTCTTCAAGAGAGGCTTCACATTCTTCCAAGATGGGTAGATATAGAGGGACTAGGTAAGTGGCAAAATAGGCGTTAAACAATTGCTCCATAAAACTCTCCAGATCAGACTCATCTCCGTGCACTGGTTTGTAAGATTGGTTAGCAAAAAGTTTGTATATCTCTTTAAGTTCAGCTTGAAACTCTTCCAGATTCTCCTCTTCCCAAGCTTGTAGGATTCGACTTAATGGTTGCTGATACTGTGTGAAAGTTTCTACATTCGGCATAATAGAGGGTAAATGATGGGCAAATTCTACAAGAAAAGTTAATGCAGCAGTGTTTCTCTGGTCATTCATTATTTTTGAGCTTTTTTTAGGTAAAAGAATTTGCATGGACTGCCCACATTCCAAAGCAATTCCATACTTGTAATTACTCAAATCTTCCCATTTTTTGCCGGAAGAGACTAACTCTTTTATTGGGTTATCCTCAGAACAGGTAACTTGTAAAATAGAGAGTTTTTTCGAGATAGATGAAACAAGTATAATAGCATTCCTAACATTTTCTTTATCCCTTACAGTTTTGGAAGTAGGGATGGATTCTCTAAGAAGTTTTTCAAACGGTTTGCAATTTTTTTCATATTTCTTTTTTGTCTCTTCGTAGGTTGAGTTTTGGTATCTTACTCCCAATTGAAAATCAGTCAGAAAAAGAAAAAATAGAGATTGTTCTCTAAGATAGTGCGCAAAATAGTTGAAAAGAGGTTGTTTCCACTGATTTTTTTGAGTAGGTTCTACAAGACCTTCCAGCTGGTTCAACTCCTCATAGATAGAGAAAAATAGATTCAAATAGATGGGAGAGTAAGCATAGGACCTCCATTGATGTACCACCGCGGCTAATTCTTTATCTAATCCTACTAACTTTTGAGTGACTCTAGGGGCGCAAATATTTTGCAGAAAATGAAGAGACTTGCTCTCTACTGTCACTTTCTCTTTTTCTGCTGTTTCACCATGAGAAAAAAGCAACTCATTTGTGAGTCTCTCTCCTATACTCATTGGAGGTATTCTTGTATTCAATGGAAAAGACATTGTATTTTTTTATTTATTTTTATTTTCAATAAAAACATTTTATTATCTATATAAATTTAAAACAAATAAATTAATTTATTCACAAATAATACAAAACTAAAAAAAATAAATAGATATATTGTAATTAATTAGTTTTTCATGTGTTTATCGATAGTTTCTTTAAAAAAACTCAAATGAATGGTAAAAAATATTTTTAATCTGTTGGGAGGTAAATTATCCTTCTTTACTAGGAGTTTCATCTGCGGCAGGTATAATATAAGCTCCAACAGGGTAATGGTCTGAGAGGTTGGAAGGATTGGGAAGAAGGCCTTCTTCTTTGCTATCAAAACGTAGGAAAGGTTTAGAAAGCATGGCTATTCTATCTCTATTTTCTCCCAGCGTGATTAGATATTCTTCTTGATCTTCAATATATACGGCTGCCTTTTCTTGCTCTGTTGTGACCATTCTTCTTTTGATGGTAGTAGCACCCACCTTCGTGCAGACAAGTCCTAGGGATTCTAGATGGTTATAGAAGGAGTCTACTTCCTCTTGCGATTTGGTATTGGCATCAATACCAATGAGCAATTGTAAGTTTGGTTCCTTTTTTTGCAGTGTTTCATACTTTTTCATTATGATAGAGATCTGCTCTCTTCCATCCGATGGGTCTAAAGAAGCTCCATGACAGGAGGCCAATAGAAAAGGAATATGGGACCTTTTTTGTCTAGCAATGATAAGATTCATCTTTCCTTCTTTGGAACGTCTGTACTCATGTATGGGAACGAGAGAATACTCTTTTTCCCAATGATCTTTTTCCAATAAGACGACTGTGCCATCTGCTACATTTTGTTCGCCAACGGTCAAGAAAAATCCATCACCTGTTAATTCTTCCAACAATCTGGGATCACACTCTTGCAAAAAGAGAAGAGAGGGATGTTTATTTAAGAGATCTTCTTTTATTTTTTCTATTCTAATATCTGGATCGGCTAAAGATTTTTGGAAATGTTGTTTTACAAGATTTATATCGTGGATCAACTGCTTTTCTGAGACAAGGTATAGATGAAGAGATTCGTAGATCCAGTAATATAAAAGTTGCCCTTCAGGAGAGAAAAATGGCTCCAAATCAGAGGGACTACTCTCATTTCCTAGATAATCTTTTAGATCTTCAAGAGGATAAGAAGTGAGCTGTTTCGATAGATCGTTACGATAGATTTTCGATTGTAAACGTTCTTGGGTAAAAATTCTTTCCATTAGATCTATGGCAAGTTCCTCAAAGCTTTTTTCCGGTAACAAAGCCTCGGATCCGACAATAGGAAGAGAAGAGAGATCGCTCAATTTTTTCTCTATAGATAGAAATCCCTTAGGGGAGTGTTTCCAAAAAGAGAAGATTTTTTTAGAGCTATATTTTTTGTAAAATCGATCAAATAGTCTCCAATTTTTTTCGGAGAGTTCCAGCTCTTGGTATTTCCTTTCTAGACAATGATAGAGTTCCAGGGGGATCAGTTCCGACAAAGTGAGCCCTTTTTGCTTATCTCTTTGTTTGGCAGAGGCTATCAGTTGCTTTTTCCATATATTTGCCTCTATATCTTTTGGTTTTTCTCTCTCTAACTCCTCTTCTGTTAAATTTTTCACTAGACGCTCTTCTAGCATCAATGTGTGAAAAATCTCTTTTCGAATAGGATCTATTTTTGAGTCATAGCTTCCATCAAACTCAAATGGATTCACAAAATTAGAAAGAACATTAAAAGTAATAACTAAAAAGCAAATAATTTGATTCATTTATAAAAAATAATTAAAATTTATTGGTTTTAGTATTATAAAACTATCTTCGGAAATTTTTACATTCATAAAAATATTTTGCTTTTCTAATAGAGTTATTTTATAAAAACAAAGATGAATCCACATATTGTATGGTTTCGAGAAGATTTGCGTTTGAGAGATAATCCGGCTCTTTCTCATGCGGTTGAATCTGGAAAGCCATTATTATTGATTTACTTATATACGCCGGACGAAGAAAAGCCATGGGAGCCAAGGGAAGGGGTTAGGTTTTGGCTCTATTATGCCCTGCAAGATTTAGAAAGAGAAATAAAAGAGAGAGGCGGCAAGCTTCACTTTTTTCAAGGAAAAAAGGCAGCAATTCTTTTAGAACGCCTGTTGAAAGAAACCAAAGCAGACTCTCTCTCTTTCAATATCTCTTGTAACCCGCTATTACTCCAAAGAGACAGGGCTCTTTTTGACTCTATGAAAAAAAGGGGAGTGGAGATCTTGCCCTTTTATGGGAATCTTTTGATAGATCCTAAGGAGATCTTAGAGGTTCATAGAAAGCCTTATACTGTTTTTACTCCTTTCTATAAATGTCTAACAAAGTGTGGAGTTGAGAAACCCTTACCTGCACCTAAAAAAATAGATTTTTATTCCAAAAAAATTTCTTCTTCTTCCTTGGATGATTTATCAATCTATCCAAAATCTTCATGGATACAACAGTTAGAGGATTATTGGAAGGTAGGGACAAAGCAGATTCCTAAAAAGTTAGACGCTTTTGCTCGAAAAGTCTCTTCCTATAAAAAGAATAGAGACTTTCCTGCACTGGAGGGTACTTCTAAATTGTCTCCCTCCTTACATGTGGGAGAGGTAAGTCCTAGAGAACTATGGGATACTTTTTCTCAATCTGAATCTTTTCAAAGAGAAGTAGCATGGAGAGAATTTGCCAAACATTTGCTACTTTTTTTTCCTGAGACTATTGAAAAGCCTCTCCGTGAAGAATTTCAAAGATTCCCATGGAAGAAGGATGCTACAGCTTTAAAGAAATGGAAGGAAGGAAAAACAGGATACCCTTTCATTGATGCAGGTATGCGAGAACTTACTTCTATCGGTTGGATGCATAATAGAGCGAGGATGGCTGTAGCCTCCTTTTTGGTGAAGGATCTTCACATACATTGGCTGGAGGGAGCCAAATGGTTTTGGGAAAAACTGGTAGATGCTGATCTTGCTAACAATACACTAGGCTGGCAATGGTCTGCAGGATGTGGAGCAGATGCAGCGCCTTTTTTTCGAATTTTTAATCCAGTGACACAAGGCAAAAAATTTGATCCAGAAGGAGAATATATTCGAACCTATCTTCCTGAATTGGCAAAACTGCCTAAAGAGGTAATTCATGAGCCTTGGAAGGCCTCTGATGAAATTTTGCATGCTGCAGGAGTGACATTGGGGAAAACATATCCTTATCCTATAGTGGATCATGCAGAGATGAGAAAAAAATCTTTGGATATCTTTCAGAGGCTGATCAAGAAGTAAGAGTTATACTTCTTCGGTCGCCAAAGGTTTTTTTTCCTCTTTCTTGATGTATCCCTGTTTGAGTTCTTCTCTGTAGACAAGCCAAGAACCGGAAAGTACAACAGCCGTAGATAAAAAGATCTGCCAAGAAGGGGTTTCTCCTAAAAGGAGCCATCCATTCAAGGAAGCAAAAATAGGGCTTAAAAGTCCCATAAAAGATAAAAAAGTAGCTGTATACCTTTTGAGTAAAAAACCATAGAGGTTAAAGCAGACAATATTTGAGATAAAAGTCATAGCAAATGTTCCTTGTAGGAACAAGGGTAGAGAAGATACCGGAGAAGGAGACCAGGATTCTGCCATATAAGAGTGGAATAGAGCAAAAATCCCTCCTATAAGCATGCTATATCCATTAGCAGTAACAGGAGAAAGATCTTGATCTTTTACGACTAAACGCAAAAGAACCCAACCGTAGACGGCACAAAGAGCTGCTCCCATAATAGCAAGGGAGGGCCAAGATAGAAAGCCAACACCGCCCATAAGTCCTTCTTCACCCGTATGCATGGCAAGTACCGGCATGCAGCCAAAAAAGCCGATTAACATGCCGACCCACTTTCGAGGGCTCATTTTTTCATTGAAGTGAAGATAGGAAAAAAGAGCAGTGAAAAAGGGAGATAAGCTATAGATGAAACATGTTTTACCTGCAGAAAGATATTTTAATCCCCAGAATTCTAGAGCGTTATTCAAATAAATACTTAGCAGGGCAAGTAAAAATATGGAAGTCCACTGAGCTTTTGTCAGCCTCCATTGAAATTTTTTCTTGAGTGAGAGAAAGGCTGTAAGCAGAAAGCCTGCCAGTAACATTCGAATGGCTGTAATAAAAAGTGGAGGAGCTACGCCCAACGTCCATTTTCCGATAGCAAAGACGCTAGACCAAGTAGCATAGAGAAGTATTACTAATAGCATTGACATAGAAACAAAATTTTATCACTTTTTTTATTTTCTTTATAGATCAAAGCTCTTTTCTTGCCAAAGGAGATTTTATTTTTTATCATTTATCCATGCAAAAAAAAATACCGTACGGAAATTGGCCATCCCCGCTGACAGCAGATACAATTTTTTCAGAAAAGAAATCTTTGTCTCATTTATCTATTTCAGATAATAAAATCTTTTATATCGAATCTAGGCCTAAAGAAAAGGGTAGGTCTGTTTTATTGTCCATTGAAGGTAATGAGATATCAGAAATTTTACCGAAAGAGTTCAGTTGCCGAAGCAGAGTGAATGAGTATGGAGGCAGATCCTATCTTGCCCACAAGAAAAAAATATTCTTTGTAAATCAGAAGGACCAAAGAGTCTATCTACACGAAAATGGCCAAACGGAATCCATAACTCCGGAGAGTTCGTTTCGTTTTGTTGATCTTTGCTACGATG
>CAYPKB010000090.1:3212-6043 GCA_964411185.1 uncultured bacterium | reverse complement strand
TTGAGGATATTGATCAATTAGCTTCCAAAAATGCTACTCAGGAAGAATTTTTTCATACCTTCAATACCTTACATCTACAGAAGAAACAGATTATAGTAAGTTGTAGCAAACCACCCAAAGATCTCAATTTGGAACCAAGAATTATCTCTAGGTTAGAATGGGGGTTGATTCTTTCTATAAAAAAGCCTTCGAATTCCTCTATCGAAAAATATCTTTCTTGGAAAGAGTCTATCTTAGGAGTTGAACTTTGTTCTAAAACACGTCAATGCATTATAGAAAGAGCTCATGGTTCTTTCAAAAAGATTGAGCTTTTTTTTGACCTCTTGACTTGGAAATATCAACAAAAGAAATTTTCTTTTTCTGATGTGAATGAACTACTATCTTCCTGTTTCAACCAAGAGATCACGCCTGAGTTGCTCATAGAAAAAACAGCACAGCATTTTCACTTAGATTCACAAGAGATTCTAGGGAAATCTCAGAAAAAAGAAATTAGTCATCCCCGCCAAATATCTATGTTTCTCTGTAGAATGAAATTGCATATGCCTTATCAAAAAATTGGTAAGCTGTTCAACAGAGATCATTCTACAGTGATGAATGGGATTTCTTTGATAGAGAGAAAAATAGAAAATAAGGAAATGGAAATAGTGAAAACTCTATCTTCTATACAAGAAAATTTAGATAAGGCAGTCCAATAAAAGACTGCCAACACCTTAAATTTTTATGAACTTTTCACCTGGTTTTCCTAATCCTGCAGAAGGCTGTTGCCCTTGTGGCATCGGAAGTTCAAATGGCTCTGGCTCTTCACCTGCGCATATTTTTTGTACAATTTCTCTCCATTTCTCAACTGTAGCAACGAAAAGAGGAGCAAATCTTCGAAGTGAGCTGTCTTCTACGCCAAGTCCCATCTCCAATACACAGTGCATTAGGATCAGTTCTTCCTTGATGGCTAGTCCTACGCCCCCGCCAGCCATTTGACCGCCTAGCATAGAACCTTCAAGAAGTCTTTCGTATAGTTTTAACAGTGTCTTATCATCTTTTGGAAGACCATCGAGAATAGGTGAGTATAAATATAACCTGTCTGAATGTGGTTCGTAGGTTAAATGGAGAGAAAAGGTATTATCAATACCTAATATACAAGTATTATTCTCATCAAAATTTAACTCTAAATTTAATTCTTTCCCAAATTCTTTTAGGTTTGACTTGGCATTTTCGAATGACATGAATCCTCCTTACAAGTGGTCATCTGCTCTCATAGAGCAAAATCACTTTACTATAATTTTGATTTTCTGAATAGCTAATCGTTTTCTTCGAGGCTATATACAATTATAAAGAATTTTTAACAAAATCTTCAATTGAAATAAATTCTTACAAAAATCTTTCGTGTAAAATATTTTTTTAATTGGAATAGTATGAAAATCTATGGACAACGTACTCATAGGACCTACACGATTTACAGATTTGGATATCTTTCTTTTCAAAGAGGGTCGCCATTACAAGCTCTACGAAAAGTTAGGCGCTCATTTTATGGAAGTAGACGAAAATCATGGTGTTTATTTTGCAGTATGGGCTCCTAATGCAAAAATGGTTTCAGTTATAGGAGATTTTAACAAGTGGAATATTGAAGCATCTCTTTTAGGGCTCCGCAAAGATGGGTCAGGAATATGGGAAGGTTTCATTCCGGGTATAGAAGATCCAATCGTCTATAAGTATCACATAGTTTCACATTATAACGATTATAGAGTCGATAAAGCAGATCCCTTCGGGTTCATGAGTGAAGAACCACCCTATACTGCTTCGGTTGTCTGCGACTTACAGTATGAATGGCACGACCAAAATTGGATGAAGGAAGGAATGAAGAAAAACTCTCTGAACTCTCCCATATCAGTCTATGAGGTTCATCTAGGTTCTTGGAAAAAAAACTCAGAGCAAAACCATAGATTTATGAGTTATAAATCAATCGCACGTGAGCTTATTAACTATGTGAAAGATATGGGATACACGCATGTTGAATTTCTACCACTGATGGAGCATCCTTTTTACGGTTCTTGGGGATATCAATCTGTCGGTTATTTTGCTTCAACCAGACGATTTGGTACTCCTCAAGAGTTCATCTATTTGATTGATCAAATGCATCAAAATGATATTGGTGTGATTTTAGATTGGGTTCCCGCTCATTTCCCCTCAGATGAACATGGACTCTCCTTTTTTGATGGTACTCATTTGTATGAACATGAGGATCCCAGAAGGTCTAAGCATCCCGAATGGGGAACTCTCATATTTAATTATGGTAGATACGAAGTTCAGAGCTTTTTAATCAGCAGTGCATTTTTTTGGTTAGAAAAATACCATGTAGATGGACTACGTGTAGATGCTGTAGCTTCGATGTTATATCTAGATTACGGTAAAAAAGAAGGAGAATGGATAGCCAATACTTATGGTGGAAGAGAAAATCTCGAAGCAGTGGAATTTATCAAAAATTTAAATAGAGCAATATCAGCAAGTTTTCCCAATGTTTTGATGATTGCTGAAGAGTCTACAGCTTGGCCAAAAGTTTCCTGGCCGGTAGAAAATGGTGGACTTGGTTTTTCTATGAAATGGAACATGGGATGGATGCATGATGTCCTGAATTATATGCAAAAAGATCCGATATATAGGAAATTTCACCATAATGAACTCATTTTTAGCAGGGTTTATTTTCATACAGAAAATTATATGCTCTGTTTTTCTCACGATGAAGTTGTTCATTCCAAAAAATCTCTTATTGAAAAAATGCCGGGAGATAAATGGCAGAAATTTGCCAATTCCCTTCGCCTGAGGATTTTGATGCATCT
>CAYPKB010000090.1:2684-3202 GCA_964411185.1 uncultured bacterium | reverse complement strand
TTTTTGGTTACATGTTCATGCATTCAGGAAAAAAATTGCTATTTATGGGGCAAGATTTTGCTCAAATACATGAATGGAATCATGATTCTCATTTAGATTGGCATCTATTGGAAGATAGTTTTCATAGTGGCTTACAAAAATGGGTGAAAGATTTGAATTGCTTTTATCGGAATGAACCAGCTCTTTACGAATGGGATTACATGAATGAAGGATTTGAATGGGTGGATTATAACGATGCTGAAAATAGTACTCTTGGGTTTATCAGAAGAAGTGGATCCATACCTACCATCATATTGGCTGTTTGTAATTTCACCCCTATCCCAAGATATAATTATAGATTAGGGGTACCTGTAAAAAATAGATGGGAAGAAAGCTTGAATAGTGACGCCACCATCTACGGAGGAAGTGGCATTGGAAACTTGGGACGTTTAGAAGCGGAAGATATTCCTATGCATGGAAGACCTTACTCTCTCAATATGACCCTTCCTCCTTTGAGCGCCGTAATTTTCAAAGAGACA
>CAYPKB010000090.1:0-2674 GCA_964411185.1 uncultured bacterium | reverse complement strand
CAGCATGAAATATTCAAAAGGAAAACCTAAACCATTTGGTCCTACCATAGTAGAGGAAGGGGTAAACTTTGCTCTTTTTTCGAAAAATGCACAGAAAGTCACATTACATATCTCAGCTGGAGAAGAACTAGAAATTAAACTAGATCCCACACAAAATAAAACAGGAGATGTTTGGCATATTCTTGTAGAGGGATTACAACCTCCATTTACCTACACCTACAGACTAGATGGTCCTAAAAAACAACCCCATTATTTTCATCCTGAAACTCATCTTATTGATCCTTATTGCAAATGTGTCGATTCCTCGAGTGAGTGGGAAAAATGTAGAGAAGAAAAATATCATCCTAAAAGCGTATTGTTACAACCTGGGGCTTTTGACTGGCAGGGAGTAAAAGCTCCTAAGATTGCATTGAGTGACCTAATTATTTATGAGATGCATGTTCGTGGATTTACTCAACACCCTTCCAGTAATGTTCAGAACCCTGGAAAGCTACTAGGAATTGTAGAAAAGATCCCTTATTTGGTTGACCTTGGCATCAATGCCGTTGAGCTTATGCCTATTCAGGAGTTTAATGAATGCGGATATTCTAGGTTACATCCAACAACAAAAAAGCCACTTTGCAACTTCTGGGGTTATGCAACGATTAATTATTTTTCTATAATGAACCGTTATGTATCCAGCTATCAAAAGAGTATAGAAGAGTTCAAAACTTTGGTTCGAGAATTGCATCGAAATGGCATCGAAATCATTTTAGATATAGTTTTCAATCATACAGGAGAAAAGGGAAAAGAAGAAGGTCTCTATTCTTTTATGGGAATAGATCATTCTATCTATTACCTGCTGAGCGATGGTCACCATGTTAATTATACCGGTTGCGGACATACAGTTAATTTGAATCATCCTATCTTGAGACAATTTGTTCGAGATGTCCTCCACTATTGGGTAGTTGAAATGCAGGTAGATGGTTTCCGATTTGATCTTGCAACCACTATGAATCGAGATACAAAAGGTAATTTGTTAGAGGGATCACCTCTTATCGAAGAGCTTTCTCACGATCCTATTTTAAGCCAGGTGAAGCTTATAGCAGAGCCTTGGGATATAGGAGGATATCAATTAGGCGGATTCCACCCTCATGAAACGAAATGGAGTGAGATCAATGGAAGATATAGAGATACTGTGCGTTCTTTTATCAAGGGAGATTACCATACAAAAAATGATTTTGCGACCCGTTTTACAGGATCACGTGATATTTTTCCGCAAAGAAGACCTACAGCAAGCATCAACTTCATCACTCTTCATGATGGTTTCACACTGAGAGATCTTGTTTCCTATAATGATAAGCATAATGAGCAAAATGGAGAGAAAAACCGTGATGGCAACAATCAGAATTTCAGCTGGAATATGGGTGTGGAAGGTGAGACTGAGGACCCCAATATTCAAGAGTTAAGGCTGAGACAAATGAAGAATTATATTTTCGTGCTCATGCTTTCGAAAGGAATTCCTCTCTTATATATGGGAGATGAATATGGCCACACCAAAAAAGGCAATAATAATACATGGTGTCAGGATAATGAACTCAGCTGGTTTTTATGGGATAAAAAGAGTTCTTTCACTGATTTTGTAAAAAAGATGATTCAGTTTAGAAAAGAGAATCCCATTTTTCATACAAAAGATTTTTATCGAGATGATGAGATTATATGGCATGGAATTTATCTGGAAGATCCCGGATGGGACTCCCCCTATTCCTATCTTGCTTGCACCATTCAAGAAACTTTCTATATCGCTTTCAATGCAAGCTCTTCCCCATTAACATTCGAAATTCCAGATTACGGAAAACAATGGCATGAGATTATAAATACTGCCAATGAGGAAAGCTTTTCAGATCGGCCTTTGGAAGGAAAAAATTACGAACTAACTGCGTATTCTTCACTCCTTTTAAAAGCTTATTAGATTTTTCTTTTTTATTCTTTTTCAACCTTAAAGAGAAAATCTATCCCAGAAAAATAAAGCCTTTGCTACTATGTCCATTTACGCAGTGGAGGTCATATGTTTCGAATATTGTTTGCTCTTGCTCTCATTTTGTGCTCGAGTTGTAACCGTAACTCAAATCAGGAATTTACCCGTTTTTATGAAGATGGACGAGCCAAACCTGTTGTAGCTATTGCACCAATCATTGATACATCCTCTTTTGACCAGGGATGGAGCCTTTCTGAAGAGTTTCATGACCTCGTGGTAGAAAAGCTTGCTCTGAAAGGAACTATGTTCATTCCTGATCAGCAAGGTGTTGCTTTGCATTCCAGCGAGAATCCCTTTGGATCTGATCTTTCTTGGATTCGGAAAGAGTTTGCTCCCAGTGAATTTGTAGTTTTTCTAGAAGTTATTCAACATGAACAAGTACCTGCTAGAGTGGTTTCTGATCCTTTAGAGACCCCTTCTACCAATCTCAATATTGCCGTTCGTGTAAGAATTATCGACATCAGAACAGCAAAACCAAAAATTGTATTACAAGAATTGATCAAAGATTCTTACTTTTTCCCAAAAAATATTCTTCCTGTGGATTATGACTTAGTCTCCTATGGAACTGATGACTATTCTGTAACTCCTTTAGGAGTCGCTCATGATAAATTTGTCAAACTGATTTCCGGAAGATTGAAGGATTACATTCTTCTAGCT
>CAYPKB010000089.1:5019-6046 GCA_964411185.1 uncultured bacterium | reverse complement strand
AATTACCGGACTCCATTCAGGAAGGCAAAAGGCCGCTCTTTTTCCCATGCCTGCTTTTCTCTCTTTGGAAGAAAAAAAATATATCCTGGTCTGTGACGGTATCATCGATCCGGGAAACCTAGGTACTCTTATCCGTTCTGCCTGCGGTCTTGGATGGGATGCTGTTTTGCTTACTCCCGGCACAGTAGATCCTTTCAATGAGAAGGCCCTTAGGGCTGCTAAAGGAGCTACCTTTCATATCCCCATGAACCAAATGGAAAAAGAGGAGATCCTCTCTTTGGCGAAGAAAAAAGGTTTTACTATCTATTCTGCTGATCTTTCCGGAAAAGATCCGGAAAAGATTGAGATTAGATCCCCTCTTATGATAATCCTAAGCAAAGAAAGCGGTGTTGATCCTCTCTTTATTAAGGAGTCTATCCCTCTTTCCATACCTATGTGTAAGATAGATTCTTACAATGTTGCCAGTGCGGGAGCTATATTGCTGTATTTATTGAGGCCTATAAGATGACGGAAGAATATGAAGTTTACTTCGAGCCTTCCAGGCGAGAACAGAAAAAAGAGAGAAAACTTGCCGCAAAAAATGATCGTTCCAAAATGAAAATCAGCGATCTAAAAAAGAGAAAAAAAGAGAAATATCCTACAGTCAAAGGAGCTCTGAGAGGAAGAGTTCTTTCTCTTGCAGGAGATAAGGTAGAAGTTCTCTGCGGCACAACCACCTATCAATGTTCTGTCCGAGGGGTGTTGAAAAAAGAAAGCAGTAGGTCGAGAACTCTCATTGCGGTCGGAGACTATGTCGAATTTGAAAAACAGAAAGAGAAAGAGGGAAATATTCTTGCCATAGAAGAGAGACTCTCCCTATTAGCAAGAGAAGATCCCTTCAAAAAAAAGCAGCATATCATAGCGACCAACGTGGATCAGGTACTCATCACCTCTTCCTTGAAAGAACCCAATTTCAAACCCTTTTTGATAGATAGGTATATCATCTCCGCAAAAAAGGGAAATATGGAACCTATCATTGTGGTCAATA